>NZ_JBEGDJ010000031.1:0-50721 GCF_040191335.1 Nocardioides sp. YIM 152588
ACCGAGGGTGCACTCCGGGGCGTGCGCATGGAGCTCGCCGCAGGAGACCTCGCCGCAGCGCGCACGCGCCTGGCCGAGGTGAACGACCAGCGGCGCCGCCGGCGTCGACCTGGACTACCTGGCCGTGACCACGCCGGCCCTGGCCCCGCTGGACGGCGCCGCGCCGTACGTCGGGGAGGGCCGCGCGCTCGTCGCGGCCCGCGTCGGCACCACCCGCCTGATCGACAACGTCCCGCTCGCACTCGGGCCGAGCGGCGACCACCCCACCGGAGAGGAATCCCGATGCTCCGCACCATGATGACCAGCAAGATCCACCGGGCCACCGTGACCCAGGCGGACCTGCACTACGTCGGCTCCGTGACCGTCGACGAGGACCTGCTCGACGCCGCCGACCTGCTCCCGGGCGAGCTGGTCCACATCGTCGACATCACCAACGGCGCGCGCCTGGAGACCTACACCATCGCGGGCGCGCGCGGCTCGGGCGTGATCGGCATCAACGGCGCCGCCGCGCGGCTGGTCCACCCGGGCGACCTGGTGATCCTGATCGGCTACGGCCAGATGACCACCGAGGAGGCCCGGGCGCACCGGCCGCACGTGGTCTTCGTCGACGGCGACAACCGGATCATGGGCACCAGCGCCGATCCGGCCGACACCTTCGAGGACCCGGACCTGCGTCGCGGGGACCTGACCGCGACCCGCTGAGAGCACCGCCGGCACCGCCTGCGCGATACTGGCTGGTCAGACCCCGCTCCCCGCAGCCGGCCGGCGCCGCCGGCCTCACCGACCGATCGGACTACGACGTGACCGCCGCACCCCGCCGCCTCCCCGGGCGGCTCACCGCACCGGCGCCGGGCTGGACGACCCGCGCCGACGTCGTCATCGTCGGCTCGGGCATCGCCGGGCTCACCGCCGCGCTACGGCTGCGGGACGAGGTCGACAAGGTCCTGGTGGTCACCAAGGACGTCCTCAACGCCGGCTCGACGCAGTGGGCCCAGGGCGGCATCGCCGCCGCGCTCGGCCCCGGCGACACCCCGGCCGAGCACGAGACCGACACGCTGGTCGCGGGCGCCGGCGCCTGCGACGCCGAGGCGGTGCGGATCCTGGTCACCGAGGGGCCCGAGGCGGTCCGTGAGCTGATCGCGCTGGGCACCAACTTCGACCTCGACGCCGACGGCGCCATCTCGCTGACCCGCGAGGGCGGGCACCACCGCGACCGGATCGCCCACGCCGGCGGCGACGCCACGGGCGCCGAGATCCAGCGCGCGCTCATCGCCGCCGTCCAGGCCGCCCCCGACATCGAGGTCATCGAGCACGCGCTCGCCGTCGACCTGCTGCTCGGCACCGGGCCGGACGGGGAGGAGCGGGCCGTCGGGCTCACCCTGCACGTGATGGGTGAGGGCCAGCGCGACGGGATCGGGGCCGTGCACGCCCGGGCCGTGGTGCTGGCCAGCGGCGGGCTGGGGCAGGTCTTCACCCAGACGACCAACCCGGTCGTCGCGACCGGGGACGGGATGGCCGTGGCGCTGCGGGCCGGCGCCACGCTGCGCGACCTCGAGTTCGTCCAGTTCCACCCGACGGTGATGTACCTCGGCCCCGACTCCCGCGGCCAGCAGCCGCTGATCTCCGAGGCGGTGCGCGGCGAGGGCGCCTTCCTGGTCGACGGCCCGCCCGAGGAGGGCGGCACCCGGTTCATGCAGGGCGTCCACGAGCTCGCCGACCTCGCGCCGCGCGACGTGGTCGCCAAGGCGATCATGAAGCGGATGCTCGAGACCGGCCGACCGCACATGTGGCTCGACGCCCGCCACCTCGGCGGCGAGTTCTGGGAGCGCCGCTTCCCGACCATCCTGGCCACCGCCCGCTCCCACGGCATCGACCCGGTCACCGAGCTGATCCCGGTCGCGCCGGCCTGCCACTACGCCTCGGGCGGGGTCCGCACCGACCTCGACGGGCGCACCGACGTACCGGGCCTGTACGCCACGGGCGAGGTCGCCTGCTCGGGGGTGCACGGCGCCAACCGGCTCGCCTCCAACTCGCTGCTCGAGGGTCTGGTCTTCTCCCGGCGGATCGCCGCGGTGCTGGCCGGCGAGCTCGCGCCCTGGGTGCCGCTGCGCACCGACCGGCGCGCCTCCGGCCTGGTCGCCGCCGACGTGCGCCGCGAGGTGCAGGAGACGATGACGACCCGGGTCGGCGTGCTGCGCAGCGCCCCGGGCCTCGCCGAGGCGGCCGAGCTGATCGACAAGCTCGCCGGCTGCGTCACCGGGACCGCCGACCAGGACTCCTGGGAGGCCACCAACCTGGTCACCATCGCCGCCGCGCTCACCGCGGTGGCCGCCGGGCGCGAGGAGACCCGCGGGTCGCACTGGCGCGAGGACTTCCCCGAGCGCGACGACGCGCGGTGGGCCGGCCACTTCGACCTCTCCCTCGTCGGCGGCGTCCTCGACGCCTCGTTCACCCCCGCCCCCGCCACGGACGGAGCAGCATGATCGCCCGCACCCCGTACGACGACCTGCCCGCCGCGCTGGTCGCCGAGATCGCCGACGCCGGGCTCGACCCGCGGGCCGTCCACGACCACGTGGCGCTGGCCTTCGAGGAGGACCTGCCCGGCGGGGTCGACGACGTCACCAGCGCGGCGATGCCGGCGATGGGCACCGCGGTCGCCGACTTCGCCGCCCGCGAGCCGGGCGTGGTCGCCGGCCTGGCGATCGCCGAGCTCGCGTTCCGCTACGCGCTCGGCGACGACGTCGAGGTCTCCGGCCGGGTGCCGGACGGCACCGAGGTGAAGCCCGGCGACGTGGTGCTCACCGTCACCGGGCCGCTGCGGGGCGTGCTCACCGCCGAGCGCACCGCGCTCAACTTCGCCTCCCACCTCTCCGGCGTGGCGACCGCGACCGCCGCCTGGGTCGAGGCGCTGGCCGGCACCCGGGCGCGGGTGCTCGACACCCGCAAGACGCTCCCCGGCTGGCGGGCCCTGCAGAAGTACGCCGTGCGCTGCGGTGGCGGGGTCAACCACCGGTTCAGCCTCGTCGACCGGGCGATGGTCAAGGACAACCACGCGGTGGCCGCCGGCGGGGTCGTCGAGGCCTACCGGGCCGTCGTCGCGGCCAACCCCGGCCTGCGGGTGGAGGTCGAGGTCGCCGACCTCGACGAGCTGCGCGCCGTGCTCGCCGCCGGGTGCACCGAGGTGATGCTGGACAACATGAGCACCGCCGAGATGGCCGAGGCGGTGCGGATCAACCAGGCCGAGCACGGCGGCCGGGCCGCGCTGGAGGCCTCCGGCGGGCTGACCCTGGAGCGGGCCCGCGAGGTCGCCGGGACCGGGGTCGACTTCATCTCCGTCGGCGCGCTCACCCACTCGGTCCGGGTCTTCGACCTGGGCCTGGACTTCCGGGACGCCGAGGACCCGGGAGGCTCCGACTGATGCCGCTCCTCGCCGCCGACATCGGCAACGCCCACACCGTCCTCGGCCTCGTCTCCGAGGGCCAGGTGCTCGCCGACTGGCGGGTCTCCACCAACGAGCACCGCACCGCCGACGAATGGGCGGTGCTGATCCGCGGACTTCTCGGCCGGGACGCCGGATCGGTCACCGGCGTGGCGGTCTGCGCGACCGTGCCGAGCGTGCTGAACGAATGGCGCGACATGCTCGACTCGCATTTCGCGGATGTGCCGCGCGTGATCGTCGAGCCGGGCGTCCGCACCGGCGTACCGATCCTGGTGGACAACCCCCGGGAGGTCGGCACCGACCGGATCGTGAATGCGCTCGCGGCGGCCGCCGATTTCACCGGTCCCGCGATCGTCGTCGATTTCGGCGGCACCGCGACGACCTATGACGTGGTCGACGCCGAGGGGCGGTACGTCGGTGGCGCGATCACGCCCGGGATCGAGATCTCGCTGGAGGCGCTGAGCCGTGGTGGCGCCCAGCTGCGGATGGTCGAGCTGGCCCGTCCCCGCAGCGTGATCGGGAAGAACACCGTCGAGGCGCTCCAGTCGGGTGTGGTCTTCGGCGTGGCCAGCCAGGTCGAGGGGATGGTCGAGCGGCTGGTCGAGGCGCTGGGCTGCGACGAGGACGAGGTCGCCGTGATCGCGACCGGATATCTCGCCGACCTGGTTATCTCCGAATGCAGCTGTTTCACCGACCATGCGCCGGCGTTGACGCTGCAGGGCCTGGAGAAGATCTTTCTTCGCAACCACCGGTGAATAGCGACTGAATCTCGGACTGATAATCCCGGGTGAACTAATTCGCGACACCCGGTCTATACCGGTGTTCGCGCGTTCCGTGCTACGGTCGCCGGTATTCCCGGATATCAGTATTCTGGATTCCATTCTTCTTCACCGGAAAGGCATTGGGGCATCCATGGCTCAGAAGGTCAGCATCATCCTGGTCGACGATCTCGACGGAAGTGAGGCCAGCACCACGGTCTCGTTCGGTCTCGACGGCGCCAACTACGAGATCGACCTCAACGACGAGCACGCCGCCGCGCTGCGCGAGGCCCTGGCCGAGTACGTCGGGAACGCCCGCAAGGTCGGCCGCGCCACCTCCAAGCGCTCCGCCAAGCCGGCCAGCGACGGCCCGTCGGCGAAGGAGATCCGCGACTGGGCCCGCTCCAACGGCTACGAGGTCCCCGACCGCGGCCGGATCCCGGCCGAGGTCCGCGAGGCGTTCGACGCCGCCAGCTGACGCCAGCCGCCTGGGGACATCCAGGAACCGTGCACCGGGACCGGGCCGCCGAGCGGCCCGGTCCCGCTGTTCGCTGACAGCGGACGTGATCTTGCGGTTACCTGGAACGCATAGGCTGTCCCCGGGGTTGTCTCTTTCGTGAGGTCCCCTCCGTGCGAGCGGAGGCCCCGAGGAAGCTGAGGAGCGAAACATGTTCGAGCGGTTCACCGACCGAGCCCGACGAGTGGTGGTGCTGGCCCAGGAAGAGGCCCGCATGCTCTCCCACAACTACATCGGCACCGAGCACATCCTGCTGGGCCTGATCCACGAGGGCGAGGGTGTGGCGGCCAAGGCGCTCGAGTCCCTCGACATCTCCCTCGAGGCGGTCCGCGCCCAGGTCGAGGAGATCATCGGCCAGGGTCAGCAGGCCCCCTCGGGCCACATCCCGTTCACGCCGCGCGCCAAGAAGGTGCTCGAGCTGTCCCTGCGCGAGGCGCTGCAGCTCGGCCACTCCTACATCGGCACCGAGCACATCCTGCTCGGCCTGATCCGCGAGGGCGAGGGCGTCGCCGCCCAGGTGCTGCAGAAGCTCGGCGCCGACCTCAACCGGGTCCGCCAGCAGGTCATCCAGCTGCTCTCCGGGTTCCAGGGCAAGGAGTCGTCCGCCGCGGCTGCCGCCTCCACCGGCAGCGGCAGCGAGGCGCCGTCCTCGTCGCTGGTGCTCGACCAGTTCGGCCGGAACCTGACCCAGGACGCCCGCGAGGGCAAGCTGGACCCGATCATCGGCCGCGCGCAGCAGATCGAGCGCGTGATGCAGGTGCTCTCCCGACGTACCAAGAACAACCCGGTGCTGATCGGCGAGCCCGGCGTCGGCAAGACGTCGATCGTCGAGGGTCTGGCCCAGGACATCGTCAAGGGCAACGTGCCCGAGACGCTCAAGGACAAGCAGATCTACACCCTCGACCTGGGTGCGCTGGTCGCCGGCTCGCGCTACCGCGGTGACTTCGAGGAGCGCCTGAAGAAGGTGCTCAAGGAGATCAAGACCCGCGGCGACATCGTGCTGTTCATCGACGAGATCCACACGCTCGTCGGCGCCGGCGCGGCCGAGGGCGCGATCGACGCGGCCAGCATCCTCAAGCCGATGCTGGCCCGCGGCGAGCTGCAGACCATCGGCGCGACCACCCTGGACGAGTACCGGAAGTACCTGGAGAAGGACGCCGCCCTCGAGCGCCGCTTCCAGCCGATCCAGGTGCCCGAGCCCTCCATCGCGGACACCATCGAGATGCTCAAGGGCATCCGGGACCGCTACGAGGCGCACCACCGGGTCACCATCACCGACGAGGCCCTGGTCTCGGCGGCGACGCTGGCCGACCGCTACATCTCCGACCGGTTCCTGCCGGACAAGGCGATCGACCTGATCGACGAGGCCGGCTCGCGGCTGCGGATCCGGCGGATGACCGCGCCGGCCGACCTGCGCGAGTACGACGACAAGATCGGCGAGGTCCGCCAGCGCAAGGAGGCCGCGATCGACGGCCAGGACTTCGAGGCCGCCGCGCGCCTGCGCGACGAGGAGAAGCAGCTCATCCTGAAGAAGTCCGAGCGCGAGAAGCAGTGGCGCTCGGGTGACATGGACGAGGTCGCCGAGGTCGACGAGGAGCTGATCGCCGAGGTGCTGGCGGTCGCCACCGGCATCCCGATCGTGAAGCTCAGCGAGGAGGAGTCCACCCGACTCCTCAAGATGGAGGACGAGCTCCACAAGCGCGTCATCGGCCAGGACGAGGCCGTCAAGGCGCTGTCGCGGGCCATCCGTCGTACCCGTGCCGGCCTCAAGGACCCGAAGCGTCCCGGAGGCTCGTTCATCTTCGCCGGCCCGTCCGGTGTCGGTAAGACGTGGCTGTCCAAGACGCTCGCGGAGTTCCTCTTCGGCGACGAGGACGCGCTGATCCAGCTCGACATGTCCGAGTTCGGCGAGAAGCACACCGTCTCCCGCCTGTTCGGCTCGCCCCCGGGCTACGTCGGCTACGAGGAGGGCGGCCAGCTCACCGAGAAGGTGCGCCGCAAGCCGTTCTCCGTGGTCCTCTTCGACGAGGTCGAGAAGGCCCACCCGGACATCTTCAACAGCCTGCTGCAGATCCTGGAGGAGGGTCGCCTGACCGACTCCCAGGGCCGGGTCGTGGACTTCAAGAACTGCGTCATCATCATGACCACCAACCTGGGCACCCGGGACATCGCCAAGGGCGTGCACCTGGGCTTCAACCAGGGTGGCGACGCGGCCGGCTCGTACGAGCGGATGAAGAGCAAGGTCTCGGAGGAGCTCAAGCAGCACTTCCGCCCCGAGTTCCTCAACCGTGTCGACGAGATCATCGTGTTCCCGCCGCTGAGCCAGGAGCAGATCATCTCGATGGTCGACAACATGATCGCCGCGGTCGAGGTCCGGCTGAAGGACCGCGACATGAAGATCGAGCTCACCCAGGCCGCGAAGAACCTGCTCGCCGAGCGGGGCTTCGACCCGGTCCTGGGCGCCCGGCCGCTGCGCCGCACGGTCCAGCGCGAGATCGAGGACGTGCTCGCCGAGAAGATGCTGTACGGCGAGGTCGGCCCCGGCCAGATCGTGCTCGTCGACGTGGACGGCGAGGGTCCCGCCCGGACCTTCACGTTCGAGGGTCAGAAGATCAGCGAGCTGCCCGACATGCCGCCGCTGGAGACGGTCTCCGAGGGCGACACCGACCCCGAGGCCTGAGCGCCGAGCCGGGGCTCAGGGCAGCCCGAACCGGCACCTAGGCCAGGCCGAACCGGCAGTTGTTCCGCACAGCGCGGAGCGGCTGCCGGTTCGGTGCTTTTCGGCGTGGCGCGAGCCCCGGTTCGGCGGTCAGGGGAGGGCGTAGTGGTCGTCGTCCCGACCCGCCGTGCCCGGCCCGGCGAGGCGGACCACGAGTCGGTCGGCGAGGAGCGACTCCAGGCAGCGCTCGCGCTGCACCGGCTCGTCCCAGGCGGCGTCGAGCCGGGCCTTCGGGACCGCCCCGGGGGCGTCGCGCAGCACCGCCATCAGGCGGCCGCGGCACTGGCGGTCGGTGCCCGCCCACGCCTGCACGGGGCGCGGCGGCCCGTCGTACGGCGGCTTGCCGGCCGCGTGCCAGGCGCACGCGCGGCGCACGGGGCAGGTGTCGCAGCGCGGCCGGTCCGCGGTGCAGACCAGGGCGCCGAGCTCCATCACCGCGACCGACCAGGTCGCCGCCGTCGGCTCGTCGTCGGGCAGCAGCGCGGCCGCGACGTCCCGCTCCGCGCGGGTCACCGACCGGGCCGGGAACTCCACCCCGGTCACGGCGCGGCCCAGGACGCGGCGCACGTTGGTGTCGAGCACCACCTGGCGACGCCCGTAGGCGAACGCGGCCACCGCGGCGGCGGTGTAGTCGCCGACGCCGGGCAGGGTGAGCAAGGTGGCGTAGTCGTCGGGCACCTCGCCGCCGTGGTCGGCGGCGATCGCGGTCGCGGCGCCGTGCAGGCGCAGCGCCCGGCGGGGGTAGCCGAGGCGGCCCCAGGCCCGGACGGCCTCGCCCGTGCGGGCGGCGGCCAGGTCGGCCGGGGTCGGCCAGCGCTCCAGCCAGGCCGCGTGCACCGGGAGCACCCGGCTGACCGGCGTCTGCTGCAGCATGAACTCCGAGACCAGCACCGACCAGGGTGAGGCCTCCGGGCGGCGCCACGGCAGGTCGCGGGCGTGCTCGTCGTACCAGCGCAGGATCGGGTCGACCAGGGGCGTGCTCATCGCGGCCATTGTCGCGGGTCGCCGGTGGTCGGGCGGGGGCGGCCCGGACGTGACGTGCCCGACTCCACCGGACTCGGGGTGGCTCGGCGGGGGAGCGCCGATCCGGCGACGAGTCTGACTACCGTTCCCGCCATGAACAGCCGCCGTACGTTGACCCGCGGGTCCCTCCCGCCGGGGATCTACTGGCGGCGCCGCTTCTTCGTCATCGCGCTGGCCGGCACGCTGGTCTTCCTGATCGGCAGCCTCCTCTCCGGGGGGAGCGACGGCGTCTCCTCCGCGCCGGTCGCCAGCCAGGCCGGGGTCGTGGAGCCGAGCGGGACCGTGACGGTCGCCCCCGGCACCAAGAAGAAGCGGAAGAACGGGAAGAAGGCCGGCCAGCAGGCGGGCACGAAGTCGGGCAAGGGCTCCGGCGCGACCGGGCCCGTCTTCGGTCCGTCCGAGCCGGTCACCGAGCTGGCCGAGCCGAGCGGCCCCTGCGCCGCCGACGACGTGCTGGTCGCGAGCGACGTCGAGGACGCGGTCGCCGGTCGCGACGTCACCATCGGGCTGCGCCTGCAGACGCAGCAGGCGGAGGCGTGCACCTGGCGGCTGAACCGGCGGACCGCGCTGGTCAAGATCCTCGACAACGGCCGGGAGGTCTGGACGAGCCGCCAGTGCCCGGGCCTGGTCCCCGAGGAGACGGTGGTGGTCCGCCGGATCATCGCGACCGTCGTCGAGATGACGTGGACGGAGGCCCGGGAGTCCGACGAGGGCTGCACGCCGCGAGCCGGCTGGGCGCAGCCCGGCGACTACACGCTGGTGACCTCCGCCATCGGCGGCGAGCCGAGCGAGACCACCTTCGACCTGGACACCCCGACGGCGGTGACCGAGACCATCGAGGTCACGCCGGACCAGCCGAAGGCGAAGAAGGCCAAGAAGACCAAGAAGGCGAAGAAGGCGAAGAAGACCGAGAACGGACGGGCGCAGCGGCAGGAGGGCGACGAGCCCACGCCGGACGCCACCCCGTCGGGCGAGCCCCGACGCTGACCAACACCCCTAGATCACCCCGACTCGGCACAAACTGACCGTCAGTTTCTGCCGGCCCGCGCCTACCGATGGGTCCTAGACGTATCGCTCCAGGATCGTGGACTCGGCGAGCCGGGAGAGGCCCTCGCGGACGCTCCGGGCGCGCAGCTCCCCGACGCCCTCGACGGCCTGCAGGTCGTCGATCCCCGCCGAGAGCAGCTTCTGCAGGGTGCCGAAGTGGTCCACGAGACCCTCGACGACGACCGCGGGCAGCCGCGGCACCTTGGTCAGCAGCCGGTAGCCGCGGGGCGCGACCGCGCCGTCGAGGTGCTCGCCGGCGCCGATCCCGAGGACCCGGGCCACCGAGGCGGGGTCGACCAGGTCGGTCGCGGAGAGCTGCTCGAGCCGGTCCAGCAGCTCGGAGGGCTCGCGGCTGCGCTTGCGGGAGGGGACGTAGTCGCGGATCACCAGCTCGCGCTCGATGTCGACACCGGTGACCAGCTCCTCCAGCTGCAGGGCGAGCAGGCGGCCGTCGGTGCCGAGCTCGAGCACGTAGTCCTCGATCTCGCGGGCGATCCGGGTGACCATCTCCAGGCGCTGGGCGACGACGGCGACGTCGCGGACGGTGACCAGGTCCTCGATCTCCAGGGCCGAGAGCGTGCTGGAGACCTCGTCGAGGCGGAGCTTGTAGCGCTCCAGCGTGGCCAGCGCCTGGTTCGCGCGGGACAGGATCTGACCCGAGTCCTCGAGCACGTGGCGGGTCTCGCCGACGTACGCCGCGATGATCTGCATCGACTGGGACACCGAGATCACCGGGAAGCCGGTCTGCTTGGCGACGCGGTCCGCGGTGCGGTGCCGCGTGCCGGTCTCCTCGGTCGGGATGGACTGGTCGGGCATCAGGTGCACGGCGGCCCGGATGATCCGGGTGCGGGCCGAGTCGACGATCACGGCCCCGTCCATCTTCGCCAGCTCGCGCAGCCCGGTCGCGGTGAACGGGACGTCCAGCTCGAAGCCGCCGGTGGAGATCTGCTCGACGACCTTGTCGTGGCCGAGGACGATCAGGGCGCCGGTGCGGCCGCGCAGGATCCGCTCCAGGCCGTCGCGCAGGAACGTACCGGGCGCGATCGAGGAGAGTGTCTCCCGCAGGCGGGGGTCCCCGCTCCGCTCCGTGGCCACGTGCTCTCCCTCAACCAAAAGACCCATACGAACTGCTGGGTTCACCCTAGAGTGAGCGCTTGCTCACCCGCACTCAATATCACCCCGCGCGTCCCGTGTCCCGTGTTGGGGTGCCTCAGAAATCCTCGCCCGCCTCGACCAGCTCGAGCGAGGGGGCCTGACGGCGGGCCGCGCCGGCGCCCAGTCCGAGCGATCGCAGCGCGCTGACCACGTCCGGCGCCTCGACGACGCGCATCCCGTCGACGACCCGGTCGCGGCGGGGCCCGCTCCGTGCCTCGCGGGGCTCAGCCGGGACCACCGCCATCGCGAAGCCGAGGCGTGCCGCCTCGGCCAGGCGCTGCGGGAGGTCGCGGACCCTGCGCAGCTCGCCGGAGAGGCCGATCTCGCCGAGGGCGACGGTGCCCAGCGGCGGCGGGGTCAGGAAGTGCGCCGAGGCCACGGCGACCGCGACCGCGAGATCGCTGCCGGGGTCGGTCAGCCGGGCGCCGCCGACGGTCGAGGCGAAGACGTCGTGCTTGTGGAGCGCGATGCCGGCGTACTGCTGCAGGACGGCCAGCACCATCGCCAGGCGCGAGGAGTCCACGCCGGAGGTGGTCCGTCGCGGCCGGTCCTGCGGGGTCTCCGTGGCGAGTGCCTGCACCTCGGCCAGGAGCGGGCGGCGACCCTCCAGCGTGACCGCGACGCAGGTCCCCGCCACCCGGCCGTGGTGGCGCTCGACGAAGATCCCGGTCGGGTCGTCGACGGCGGAGATCCCGCCCGGGCCGAGGTCGAAGCAGCCGACCTCGTCCACCGGGCCGAACCGGTTCTTCACCGCGCGGACCATCCGGAACCGGGAGTTGCGGTCGCCCTCGAAGTGGAGCACCACGTCGACCAGGTGCTCCAGGACCCGCGGTCCGGCGATCGCTCCGTCCTTGGTCACGTGGCCGACCAGCACCACGGTGATGTCGCGGGTCTTGGCCACCCGGACCAGGGCCTGCGCGACCTCCTTGACCTGGGTGACGCCGCCCGGCACGCCGTCGACGCCGGAGGCGCCGATCGTCTGCACCGAGTCGAGCACCAGCAGCGTGGGTCGGACCTGCTCGACGTGGGTCAGCACCGCGCCGAGGTCGGTCTCCGCCGCCAGGTAGAGCTCGTCGTGCACCGCGTCGGTGCGGTCGGCGCGCAGCCGGACCTGGGAGGCCGACTCCTCGCCGGTGACGTAGAGCGTGCGCTGGCCGCGCTCGGCGGTGCGGGCGGCCACCTCCAGCAGCAGCGTCGACTTGCCGACGCCGGGCTCGCCGGCGAGCAGCACCGCGGCGCCGGGCACCAGGCCGCCGCCCAGCACGCGGTCCAGCTCGGGTACGCCGGAGCGGTGGTGCAGCGCCTGCTCGGCCGACACGCGGCCGATCGGGACGGCCGGGGAGGTCACCGGGGAGGCAGCGGTGCGGCCCGAGCCGACGGAGGGCTCGGGCGCGCTCTCGACCACCGATCCCCAGGCGTGGCACTCGCCGCAGCGGCCCACCCACTTCGCCGTCGTCCAGCCGCACTCGGTGCACCGGTGGACGGTCCGGGGGGCGCGCGTGGAGCGCGACGAAGCGGAGGCCATGGTGGTGACGGTAGGCGACGGGTCCGACACCTCCCGCGGCGACCGGCCGGTGGTGGGAGAATTGCGCCGCACGGCACAGCACGGGCACCACGCAACAGGCACGGGGAGGTGAGGGGGATGGGCATCAGCCCGGACCACGGCACGCTGCCGCCGACCCTCGCCGACGTCGCCGAGCGGGCCGGCGTCTCCCGGCAGACCGTCTCCAACGCCATCAACAACCCGTCGCTGCTGCGTGCGGACACGCTGGCCCGGGTGCGCCAGGCGATCCTCGAGCTCGGCTACCTGCCCAACCGCGCGGCCCGCAACCTGCGCACCGGCACCTCGCGCCTGATCGGGCTGCGGGTGCCGCCGGTGCCGGAGCAGATCGCGAGCTCGACGATGGACCGGTTCGTGCACTCGCTGGTGGAGGCCTGCAGCCTGGCGGGCTACCACGTGCTGCTGGTCGCCGACGGCTACAACGAGGACAGCACCGGGACCCGGCTGCCCGACCCGATCAAGGGGTACGACGACCTCCTGCGCTCCACGACGGTCGACGCCTTCGTCGTGACCGACACCTACCTCGGCAACCCGCAGACGGCCTGGCTCGCCGAGCGGCGGGCGCCGTTCGTGGCGTTCGGCCGGCCCTGGGACGACCCCGCGGCCCGGCACGCGTGGGTCGACGTCGACGGCGCGGCGGGCACCCGCCAGGCCACCGAGCACCTGCTGGACCGCGGCCACCACCGGATCGGCTGGCTGGGCTGGCCGGCCGACTCGCGGATCGGCGAGGACCGTCGTACCGGCTGGGAGCGGGCGATGGCGTTCCGCAGCTGCGACACCAGCGGGCTGGTCTGGCGCTGCGAGGACACGCTGGAGGCCGGTCGCCGCGCGGCCGCGGAGATGCTGGACGTGGCCCGCCCCTCGGCGGTGGTCTGCGCCTCGGACACGCTGGCCCTGGCGGTGCTGCACGTCCTCGCCGAGCGCGGCCTGCGGCCGGGCCACGACGTCGCCGTCGTCGGCTTCGACGACTCCGCGACCGCGCAGGTGGTGCCGCCGGGCCTCACGTCCGTGCGGGCGCCCCTGGACCGGGTCGCCGCGGAGGTCGTCGAGGCGCTGCGGGGCCTGCTCGGCGGCGAGCCCCGGCCCCAGCCGGGCGTGCTGCTGACCCCGACGCTGTCGGTCCGGGGCTCGAGCGCCCCCTGACCGGTGGTGGTGGTTTCGAGGCTCGCTTCGCTCGCACCTCAACCACCGGTCTAGCGGCTGCGAGCGCGGGGAACGCGAGCCGAGCCCGCGCAGGGAGCGAAGCGACCGGAGCGGTCGAGGCGAGCATTCGCCGCGTGCAGCCGCCGCAGGCCGCCAGACCACCCGGCACCGAGAAGCGCTCGACCGCGCGGCCGGCAGCGCGGCGGAGCGAAGCGGAGACGCGCTCGGCCCGTCGGACTCAGTACTGCCGTGACCAGAGGTTCACGGCGTAGTCGACCTCGGTGCCGGTGTGCTCGGCCAGCACCCGGTCGGCGACCTCGGGGGAGAACTCGATCCGGACCACCGCCTCCAGGTCGGCGCGCGACGCGAAGCGCCAGCCCATGTCGACGCGGTCGAGGTGCCAGCCGCGGGCGGTGAAGAAGCGCTCGATCACCGCGGCGTCGGGGAGGTCCGGGTAGCCCTGCCGGAACCAGCCGCCGAAGGTGGAGCGGCTCTTGTCGTTGTCGATGATCAGCGCGGTGCCGCCGCGCCGCATGACCCGGTCGAGCTCGGCGAGGCCCGGCTCGCAGCCGGGGCCGAAGAAGTAGGCCCAGCGCGCGTGGGCCACGTCGACGGAGCGGTCGGCGAGCGGGAGCTCCTGCGCGGTGCCGGCCAGCACCTCGACGTCCACCAGCCGCCGGGTACGCCGCTGCGCCAGCCGCAGCAGGCCCGGGTGCGGCTCGACGCCGACCGTGCGCGCGGCCGTCTCGGCGAAGCGCGGCAGGTGGAACCCGCTCCCGCAGCCGAGGTCCAGGACGGTGCGCCCGGACCAGCCGGCGGGGCCGCAGTGCGCGAGCATCGCCGACCACAGCCGACCGTCGGGGTCGGCGGCGTGGTTCTCGAGCTCGTAGGTCGCCGTGTGGCCCCAGATGTTGGGGCTCGGGATCGACCCGCGGAGCGGCTGCTGGGTCAGCGTCAGATCCGGACGATGCCGGTGGGGGTCTGGACCTGGGCGGCGAGGATGCCGGGGGTGCCGTGCGGGGCGACCCAGTCGACCTTCACGTCCTCCAGCGGGGCGTCGACGGACTCGCCGAGCCACTCGCTGACCCGCAGCGGGTCGCCGGCGATCTCGATGCCGGCGAGGGAGAACGCCTCGTCCGCGCCGGCGGAGGGGTGCAGGTCGCGCGGGGTCTCCCACTCGATGAAGAAGGGCAGCTGCGGGTCGGCGATCAGGCCGTTGATGCCGATCTGCTTCCAGGACAGCTCGGTGCCGTCGGGGCGGTGCCGGTGGCCCTCCACCGCGCTGCGCCCGAGGCGGGTCTCGACCACGGCGATCTCGGGGACCGCGACGACCCAGCCGAGCCAGCCGCCGCCGAGCGCGGAGCGGGCCTTGACGGCCTGGCCGAAGGGGGCCTTGTCCGAGGCGGGGTGGTCGAGAGCCTCGACGACCTCGAGGTACATGTCGCCCGCCAGCGGCAGGATCATGTTGCGGGTGCCGAAGCGCGGGTGGATGCCGCCGTCGACGAACTCGCGACCGAGGGCGGCGCCGAGGCGCTCGGCGGTGGCGGCCAGTCCGTCCGGTCCGGCGGCGTACGACAGGTGATCGAGGCGCATGGCCTCATTGTGTGCCTGCTCGGTCCCGGACCGTGCATCGGGGTGGTGGTCTCTTGATGTCGAGAGGTTGATCTCACTTCAAGCGGACGCGCGCGTCGCCCGCTGTTACCTCGGTCACATCCGCCCGTCGCCCGCGGTTCAGTGGGGCGACGCCGGGTGCAGGGCGAGCGCGGATCTCGAGCGCAGGTGCGCCTCGCAGTGGCCGGCCAGCTCGTCGTACGCCGCCTCGCCCATCAGCGCGACCAGCTCGGGCCGGTTGGTGACGAAGACCGGCTCCATGCCGACGTGCGCGTCGGTGTTGCCCGAGCAGTACCAGTCCAGGTCGTGGCCGCCGGGGCCCCAGCCGCGCCGGTCGTACTCGCCGATCCCCACCTCGGTGTACTCGGTGCCGTCGGGCCGCTCGACGGTGCGGAACGTGCGCCGGATGGGGAGCTGCCAGCACACGTCCGGCTTGGTCTCCAGGGGGTTGCGCCCCTGGGCCAGTGCGAGGCCGTGCAGCGCGCAGCCGGCGCCGCCGCCGGCGGGGGAGTCGAAGTCGCTGCGGTTGTGGAAGATGCAGCCGCGCTGGCCGTCGACCTCGATGGCCAGCGTCTTGCGCTCGCCGTCCTCGTCGGTCTCGACCCAGTCCTGGGTGCGGACCTTCCGGCCGGGGTGGAACTGCCAGGTCTCCGGGGTGAGCTGGGCGACGAAGCCCGCCACCCGCTTCTCGTCGTCGGCGTCGGAGAAGTGCGCCCCGAGGGTGCAGCAGCCGGTGTCCGGTGAGTCGGCGAAGATCCCGCGGCAGCCCTGGCCGAAGATGCAGACGAACGAGGAGGTCAGCCAGGTCAGGTCGCAGCGGAAGACCTCGTCGGCGTCGTCGGGGTTGACGAACTCGACGTAGGCGCGGGGGAAATCCAGGTCGACCTCGGGCACCGGCCCAATCTAGTGGCGCGGTGGTCGTGCGCGGACTTCGACGAAGCGCCCTAGTACCGTGGGTCCCATGCGTCTGGGCGTGCTCGACATCGGCTCGAACACCGGTCACCTGCTGGTGGTCGACGCGCACGACGGCGCCGCGCCACTGCCGGCGTACTCGTACAAGCAGCCGCTGCGCCTGGCCGAGCACCTCGACGAGAACGGCGACGTCTCCTGGACCGGGATCGAGGCGCTGGCCTCCTTCACCGCCGAGGCGCTGGTGGTCGCGGAGGAGAAGGGGTGCGAGGAGATGCTCCCGTTCGCCACCTCCGCCGTGCGCGACTCCGGCAACGCCGAGTCGGTGCTGGCCCACGTGCGCGAGCGCACCGGGGTCGACATCCAGGTGCTGCCCGGTGAGGACGAGGCGCGGCTGACCTTCCTCGCCGTACGGCGGTGGTTCGGCTGGTCCGCGGGCCGGCTGATCGTCTTCGACATCGGCGGCGGCTCGCTGGAGATCGCCTCCGGCGCCGACGAGCGGCCCGACGTCGCGCAGTCGCTGCCGCTGGGCGCGGCGCGCCTGGCGAGCACGTGGCGCCACGACGTCGCCGACGCCGACGGTCTGCGGCGGGTGCGCCGCGACATCCGGGCGGCGCTCGCCCGCGACGCCGGCCACGTCCTGCGCAACGGCGCCACCCACCGCGCGGCGGCCACCTCGAAGACGTTCCGGTCGCTGGCCCGGATCTGTGGCGCCGCGCCGTCCGGGGACGGCCCGCTGACGCCGCGCACGCTCCCGCTCGCCGAGCTGCGGGACTGGATCCCCAAGCTGGTGACGATGAGCGAGGCGGAGCTGGCGGCGCTGCCGGGGGTCTCGCCGAGCCGGGCGCACCAGATCGTGCCGGGGGCGCTGGTCGCCGAGGCGTGCATGGACATCTTCGACGAGGAGCGGCTCGAGATCTGTCCGTGGGCGCTGCGCGAGGGCGTGATCCTGGAGCGGATCGACAAGCTCGGGGTCACTGACCGCACGTGAGCGACCTGCCGCGGCGACCTCGGATCGGACTGTCCACCGTGTCGGTCTATCCGGAGTCGACCGCGCACGCGTTCGCCTACGCGGCCGCCGTCGGCTACGAGTCGGTCGAGGTGATGGTCGGCGTCGACGCGCTCTCGCAGCAGATCAGCGCCGTGAAGAGCCTCTCGGACCACCACGGGGTGCCGATCAGCGCGATCCACGCGCCGTGCCTGCTGTTCACGCAGCGGGTCTGGGGGCTGGAGCCCTGGGGCAAGCTGGAGCGCTCGGCGCAGATGGCCGCCGCCGTCGGCGCGGACGTGGTCGTGGTGCACCCGCCGTTCCGCTGGCAGCGGGACTACGCGCGTGACTTCGTGGACGGGATCGCCGCCCTGGAGACGTCGAGCGGGATCGCGTTCGCGGTGGAGAACATGTACCCGTGGCGGGCCTCGTCGCGGCGGCGGATGGAGATGTACCTGCCCGGCTGGGACCCCTCGGACGAGCCCTACGCCAACACGACGATCGACCTGTCCCACGCCTCGATCGCCCGCGACGACCCGGTCGCGATGGCCCAGCGCCTCGGTCCGCGGCTCCGGCACATCCACCTCACCGACGGCACCGACTCCGCCAAGGACGAGCACCTGGTCCCCGGCCGCGGCGACATCGGGGCCGACACGTTCCTCGAGCACCTGACCACCTCGGGCTTCGCCGGGGAGGTGGTGCTGGAGATCAACACCCGCCGGTGCCCCAGCCGCGAGGCCCGGGAGGCGGACCTGCGCGAGTCGCTGGAGTTCGCCCGGACCCACCTGGAGGCGGCGGCGCCCACGCCGTGACCCCCCGACGGTCGGAGCGTTTCTGCCGACTCCGGGCCGGGTCACCGGCATGATGGCGGCCATGGGTGGCGCGCACGCACGACCTGTCATCGAGACCTCCGGCCTGACGGTGGTCCGCGGGGGGAACACGGTGCTCGAGGGCCTCGACCTGCGGATCGGGTCGGGGGTCACCGGGCTGCTCGGCCCGTCCGGCTGCGGCAAGTCGACCCTGCTGCGCAGCGTCGTCGGCGTGCAGCGCATCGAGTCCGGGACCGTCACCGTCCTCGGTGAGCCGGGCGGCACGGCCCCGCTGCGCGACCGGGTGGGCTACATGACCCAGGAGTCGAGCGTGTACGACGACCTGAGCGTCACCGAGAACCTGAGGTTCTTCGCCCGCGTGCTCGGCGTCGACGCCGGCGCGATCGACCCGGTGGTCGCCACCGTCGACCTGGAGCGCCAGCGGGACCAGGTGGTGCGCAACCTCAGCGGCGGCCAGCGCTCCCGGGTGGGGCTCGCGGTCGCGCTGCTCGGCGACCCCGACCTGCTGGTGCTCGACGAGCCCACGGTCGGCCTGGACCCGGTGCTGCGCCGCGACCTGTGGGACCTCTTCCACCGGCTGGCCGAGGACGGCACGGCGGTGCTGATCTCGAGCCACGTGATGGACGAGGCGGACCGCTGCGACCAGCTGCTGCTGATGCGGGAGGGCCGGATGCTGGCGCACGACACCCCGGCGGCGGTGAAGGAGGCGGCCGGCGCGGACGACATCGAGTCGGCCTTCCTCGCCCTGGTCGAGTCGGGCGAGGACGCCGCATGAGCCCGCGGGTCACCGGCGCGATCGCCGGGCGGGTGCTGGTCCAGCTGCGGCGCGACCACCGGACGCTCGCGATGCTGCTGGTGCTGCCGGTGGCGCTGCAGGCGCTGCTGTGGTGGGTCTACCAGGACAGCCCGGCCATCTTCGACCGGATCGGACCGGCGCTGCTGGCGATCTTCCCGTTCTTCGTGATGTTCCTGGTGACCAGCGTGACCACGCTGCGCGAGCGCTCGAGCGGCACCCTGGAGCGGCTGTTCACGATGCCGATGCAGCGGCTGGACTTCCTGCTCGGGTACGCCGCCGCGTTCGGCCTGGTCGCCGCCGTGCAGGCGGCGGTCGCGGTGGCCGTGACGGTCGGCCTGCTCGGCCTGGACATCATGGGGCCGGTCTGGCTGCTCGGCGTGGTCGCCATCGCCGACGCGGTCCTCGGCACCGCGCTGGGCCTCTTCGTCTCCGCGTTCGCGCGCACCGAGTTCCAGGCGGTCCAGTTCCTGCCCGCGGTCGTGGTGCCCCAGATCCTGCTCTGCGGGCTGATCCAGCCCCGCGACGAGCTCCCGGGGATCCTGTCGTTCGTCTCGGACCTGCTCCCGCTCTCCTACGCGGTGGACGCGATGGAGCACCTGTCGACGTCGACCGGGACGGGCGAGGTGTGGGCGGACGTGGCGGTCGTCGCCGGCTTCGCCCTCGCCGCGCTCGGGCTCGGCGCGGCGACCCTGCGCCGGCGTACCGAGTAGGCGCGTCGGTGCGGACGGGGCCACCCCCCGCCGTACATTCGATCCATGCGCCCCCTCCGCGACTCGCTCCTGCTGCTCGCCCGCAGCGAGCGGTTGAAGCGGATGGTGACGTCGCTGCCGGTCTCCGCGGGGGTGGTGCGCGGCTACGTCGCGGGGGAGACCGTCGAGGAGGCGGTCGAGGCGGTGGCCGGGCTGGCCGAGCACGGGATCGACGCGACCGTCGACCGCCTGGGCGAGGACACGGTCGAGCCGGAGCACGCCCGGGCGACGGTGGAGGCCTACCTCGCGCTGCTGGCCCGGCTCGCCGAGCGCGGGCTGGCCGAGCAGGCCGAGGTCAGCGTGAAGCTGACCGCACTGGGCCTGAGCCTGCCCGGCGGCGGGCACCGGGTCGCGCTGGAGAACGCGCGCACGATCTGCCGGGCGGCGCGCAACGCGGGGACCACGGTCACGGTCGACATGGAGGACCACACGACCACCGACGCGACGCTGGCGATCCTGCGCGAGCTGCGCCAGGACTTCCCCGAGACGGGCGCGGTGGTCCAGTCCTACCTGCGACGCACGGAGGCCGACTGCCGCCGGCTGGCCCGCGAGGGCTCCCGGGTGCGGCTCTGCAAGGGCGCGTACGACGAGCCGTCCGACGTCGCGTTCACCGACCCGGCCGAGGTCGACCGCAGCTACGTGCGCTGCCTGCGGGTGCTCTTCGAGGGCGGTGCCTACCCGATGATCGCCACCCACGACCCGCGGCTGGTCCGGATCGCAGAGGCGCTGGCGCAGCGGCACGCGCGGCGGCCGGAGACGTACGAGTACCAGATGCTCTACGGCGTGCGCCCGGTCGAGCAGCGCCGGCTGGCCGAGGCGGGCCACCGGGTGCGGGTCTACGTGCCCTACGGCGAGGAGTGGTACGGCTACCTGGTGCGTCGCCTCGCAGAGCGTCCGCGGAACCTGACATTGTTCGTCACGTCCCTGATCTCCAAGAAGTGAGTGCGATGAACCAGACTGCCGTCATCGGCGCCGGGGTGATGGGCGAGACCCTGCTCTCGGGCCTCGTCCGCGCCGGCCGCCGCGTCGACACCCTGCTCGTGGGCGAGAAGCGCCCGGAGCGGGCCGCGGAGCTCGAGGAGCGGTACGGCGTCTCCGTGGTCGACAACGTCGAGGCGGCCACGAAGGCCGACACCCTCGCCCTCGTGGTGAAGCCGCAGGACATGGCGGACGTGCTGGCCGAGATCGCGCCGGCGCTGCGGGCCGGCCAGCTGGTCGTCTCGTTGGCCGCCGGCATCACCACGTCCTTCATCGAGTCCCGGGTGCCCGAGGGCGTCGCGGTGGTCCGGGTCATGCCGAACACCCCGGCGCTGGTCGACGAGGGCATGTCGGCGATCTCGGCCGGCACCCACTGCGACGACGTGCACCTGACCGAGGCCGAGGCCCTGATGGCCTCGGTCGGCAAGGTGGTCCGGGTCCCGGAGAAGCAGCAGGACGCGGTGACCGCGATCAGCGGCTCCGGTCCGGCGTACGTCTTCTTCATGGTGGAGTCGATGATCGAGGCCGGCGTGCACCTCGGCCTGCCGCGGACCACCGCGCACGAGCTGGTGGTGCAGACGCTGGTGGGCTCGGCCGCGATGCTGAAGGAGACCGGGGAGCACCCGACGGTGCTCCGCGAGCAGGTCACCTCCCCGGCCGGCACCACCGCGGCGGCGCTGCGCGAGCTCGAGGTGCACAAGGTGCGGGCCGCGTTCCTGGCCGCGCTGGAGGCGGCGCGGGACCGCTCCGTCGCCCTCGGCTCCTCCTAGGTGTCGAGATGCAGTGAGGATCGTCGGATCGATCGTGAAGAAGAGGCAGTCTTCCGACGTGAGGTAAGGGCGCCGGGTCAAGGCGTGCGCTGAGGTCGCGTAGAGCGGTCACTCCCAGGGTGCTCCGGAACTCGATCGGCTTGTGGGCCCGACGACGAGCGCGGCCGGCGAGAAGCACTCAGACCGCCTGACAGCGTCCGGGAGCCGATGACAAGATCCGCCCATGTCCATCGATGTGCGGGTCAGAGACGAGACGACATCGGGTGACGTCCTGCAGGAGCTGGCGCTCCAGCTGTCCAGTGAGCGGCTGACCGTGGCCGAGTTGATTCGCACGCGCGTCGAGGCCGAGGTGCGGGCTCACCACGCGTCCGACGCATCCGAGCCCTACCGCGGGCTCGTACAACCCGAGCGCCACGAGGAGAGGCTGAACGGGCCACGGCCACCTAAGCGGATCGATCCCGAGAAGCAGGTCGAGGTCGCCCTCGACGCGTTCTCGCGTGGCCGGGTCCTGCTGCTCGTCGACGACCGTCAGCTGACCGAGCTTGCCGACGAGGTCGTCCTCGGACCCGGCAGCGCGGTCACGTTCTTGAAGCTCATTCCGCTCGTCGGGGGCTGACGCATGGGGCTTTTTAGCCGCCGGCGCACCCAGGACGAGGCCGGCGCCGGTGGCGACCCCGAGGTGCGCGCCCTCGTCGACGCGGTGACGGCACAGGTCAGCCACCGCGGCTGGCCCTACGCCGACGACGTGCGGGCCACCGATGCGTGGGAGAAGGTGTCCGCCGCTTCCGAGGAGGTCCGGGTCGCGGTCGCCATCGAGGCCTTCACCCGGGCCGCCAGGAAGTCCAGCGACTCGAGGGCGGGTGCCGCCATGGTCATCCTCGGCCAGCAGATCCTCCAGAAGAAGGTCGCCCTGACCGCCGAGGACCGGGTCGCGATGCTGACGGCCCTCGTCGCGTACGCCGGTCGCATCGGTCACGGCTACCAGCGGCTCGACGCCAGCTGGGACCACACCCGCAGCGTGCTCCGCGCCCTCGAGCGCGGCGGCGAGGTCGAGCGCTTCCCCGCCGAGGCCGACCTCCTGGGGCGCGTCCGTGCCGCGCTGGTCGAGACGGGCACCGCCGACGCCAAGCGCGCCGTGCCGAGGGTCGACGCCCTCCTAGGGGTGACGCCGGAGGACGCCGGCGCGGTCTTCACCAACCCCGACTGGTGCGCGAGGGCGATCGAGGGGTGCCTCGCCGACCTGCCGGGCGACGTCGCGAAAGCCGCCACCGCGGCGCTCCAACTGGCCACGACCGCCTCCTTGGCCAAGCCGCCGAAGCGCTTTCTCGACAGTGCCGCCGACTTGTCGCAGAAGCACGGCGACGACCTCGCGCGAGCCCTTACCGCGCTGCTCCGCTCGGGCGCGCTGCCGGTCACCGCGGAGCGCGGTGTCGTCGACTCCGTGACCGGGGACGCCGTACGCGGGCTGTGCTGGATCGCCTCCGCGGCCACGCCGACCCCCGAGTTGGCGGCCAGCCTCGGCGCGTGGGTCGTCACTGGCTGGACGAAGGTCCCCAACGTGGGCGCGCGATGTCGCAAGGGTGCGAGCGGCGCCTTGTGGGCGCTGGCCCGCCTCGGCGACGGGGGCGCCGTCGAGCTCGGCCGCGCACGGGCGCTGGTCAAGCAGTCCCAGGCGGTCAAGGAGGTCGACGCCGCCATCGACGCCGCGGCCACTGAGCTCGGGATCCCGCGCGAGGAGTTCGAGGAGCGAGTCGTGCCGTCGTACGGCCTCGAGGTCGGCGCCGTGAGGACCGTGCCGCTGGGCGACTACGTCGCGACTGTCGGCGTCGAGCGCGGCAAGGCCGCGGTGTCGGTGGCTGGGGCCGACGGCAAGGTGCGGAAGTCGGTTCCCGCCGTAGTACGCCGCGACCACGCCGCCGAGCTGGCCGACCTGCGCGCGCTGGCCAAGGACGTCTCGACGATGCTGTCGGCCCAGCGGCTGCGGCTCGAGCGGTTGCTGATGGACGAGCGGTCGTGGGAGCCGGAGGTCTGGCGCGAGCGCTACCTCGACCACTCACTCGTCTCCGTCATGGCGAGGCCGCTGATCTGGCAGGTCGTGGGCGAGGACGGCCGGCGGCCGTTCGTGGCGCCGGACGGCGACTGCGAGGACGTCGAGGGTTCGCCGGTGTCGTGGGGAGCCGGCGATCGGATCGAGCTGTGGCACCCCGCCCTGGTCCCGACCGCCGAGGTCGAGGCCTGGCGAGTCCGGATCGAGGAGATCGGCGTCGTCCAGCCGTTCAAGCAGGCCCACCGCGAGGTCTACCTGCTGACCGACGCCGAGCGGCGTACGGACGTCTACTCCAACCGCTTCGCCGGCCACATCCTGCGCCAGCACCAGTTCGCCGCCCTCGCCCGGGCTCGCGGCTGGAAGTACGCGCTGCAGGGTGCCTGGGACCAACCGGACGAGATGGCCACGCTGTCGCTCGAGCAGCGCGGGCTGCAGGTGGGCTACTGGGTCGACCGCCCGTGGGACGCCGACGACGACTGGAACGAGAGCGGGGTCTTCAACCACGTCCTGACCGACCAGGTCCGGTTCACGACGACCGCCGGTGCGAACGTCCACCTGGCCGACGTCCCCGCGCGGGTCCTCACCGAGGTGCTCCGCGACGTCGACCTCTTCGTCGGGGTCGCCTCGATCGGCAACGACCCCAACTGGCAGGACTCCGGCGACGCCCGTCGTCAGACGTGGGGCGAGTACTGGTCGTCGTACTCGTTCGGCGAGCTCAACGTCGCCGCGGAGGTACGCCGCGACCTGCTGGCGCGGCTGCTGCCGAAGCTCGCGATCAGCGACGTCGCGTCGCTCGACGAGAAGTTCCTGGTCGTGAGGGGCTCGCTGCGGACCTACAAGATCCACCTCGGGTCGGGGAACATCCTGATGGAGCCAAACGACCAGTACCTCTGCATCGTCCCCGGGCGCGGAGACGACGGGCCGAGCGGCGTGATGCTCCCCTTTGAGGGCGACCGGATGCTCAGCATCGTGCTCTCCAAGGCGATGCTGCTCGCCAATGACCGAGCCATCACAGACCAAACCATCACGTCACAGATCACCAGACGGTGAGGCTGGCCGGCCCCGACACCAAGCAGGGCACCCGCAGGCGGCGGAAGGCCGTATCAGGTCGGCCGACCTGATCTCGGCATGTGTGCGCACTCACCGCGGCAGATCCGGTCGACCGTCACCAGCGCCGATAACTGGACGCTGAACCGGGATCCGAGCTCCTGTTGAAGTTGCTCCACCAGCACTCTTGCACGGGCATCGAGCGCTTCGTAGGCGTCAGTCCTCCGACGGCTCGGAGCCGCATCAAGCGCCTCCATGTCATCGCCCCACCTTGTGAGGTCTTCGATGAGCGGGTCGCTGAGGGCAAGAGTTGTTTGGAGCCACTCGGGTTCTTCAGGCAGGAGACCGTCGGCATCCCACAACGGGATCGGTCAGCGGCGAGACGCGTGCCACCGAAAAGGCGCTCTTGTACGTTTCGGCGTTTCAAGCGCATACTGGTCGTATGAGCGAGATGACCGTGAGTGAGGCTCGGGCACGCCTGGCTGACGTGATCGACGAGGCCCGCGTCGCGCACGACCCGGTGTTCCTGACCCGGCGTGGCCGCCGGGTCGCCGCGGTCGTCGACGCCGATCAGCTCGAGAGCCTGATCGAGGCGGCGGAGGACCTGGCTGACATCCGCGCCGCGCGGGAGGCCCGCGAGGAGATCGACGCCGGCGAGGCTCCGATCCCGTGGGACCAGGTCAAGGCCGACCTCGGACTCGCATGACCCAGCCCAACTTCCGCATCGAGGTCTCCCGACCCGCGGTACGGCAGCTCCGCAAGCTCGACCCGAGCGAGCGACGACGAATCCAGGCCGCTATCGAGCTGCTGGCGTCGAACCCCCGGCCGCCCGGGGCGAAGAAGCTCGTCGATGGAGACGGCGAGTGGCGCGTCCGCACCGGCGACTACCGGATCGTCTACGAGATCCGTGACGAGGTGCTGGTAATCCTCGTCCTCGCAGTTGGCCACCGTCGCGAGATCTACCGTCGCCGCTGACCGATCGGCAATCGGGGCGAGGGTGGAGAACCGGCGCCCGGCCTGCCAGATCGCTGACTCCGTCCGGCTACGCGACCTTGCTGCCGTAGCGCTGCCTGGCGGCCTCGCCGCTGGTTCCGACGAAGGCGCCGATCACTGACCAGGACATCCCGGCCTGACGTGCCTGCCGGATCGCCTCCAGGATGTGCCGCTCGGCGTCGGAGCGCTCCTGCACGGCGCCTCGGAGCGCAGCCACCGCGTCCGGGTCCATCTCCTGGCCGGGTTCGGGCTCGTAGTTCTCGAAGCGTGCGGCGAGCTCGTCGGCGTGCTTGAGGATGTCATCGACTGAACGGGGCATGGTCATCACCTGAGGAACTTCTTGCGGGCGAGCATGGCGTGGACGATCACCACGGCTTCGACGCCCTCGACGTATCCGACTTCGAGGATGATCGGGGCCCGGTTCGGGCCGATCATCATGGTGAAACCCTCGCCGAGGTCCCACGCGCGGAGGGGTTTCGGTAGGCGTGCAAGATGTCTTCTTCGTCGAGGCCGTGCTTGAGCGCGGACGGGGCGATGATCGGATCAACCGGCACCCCTCCAAGATAACTTGTCGTGACTCCGTCCGCTATCGAAGTAGTCCGTCCGCTATCGAAGTAGAAGGCGATCCCGTTTCAGCTACCGATCGTCACGCGGAGCGTGACCGCGAAGGATCGGCTTGCGGGTCGCCGGACGGGCTCATGTAACACGCCGTCCGCCTGACTGCTCGGCCGTCCACGTCTGTAGGAGCCCGCTGCAACGGTCTGGAAGCAACGCCAACGGCCTCGTAGTGCGGCGGACGGCGTGTTACAGCGGCGCCCGGCGCGCACCCCGACCCGGGGCCGGGTCGTGTGCCCGGGGCATCGGCATAGAGGGTTCTCGGGCACACGACCCGCCCCCGCGCGCCCGCACGAACACGCCCCGCAAGCCGAACCTCCATCGGCGAGCACCCGCCCCGTTCGACGCCGCTGACAGCGTCGACATGCACGCCGTCCCGCTAGACCCGTCCGGTGAGGCTCCCGGGACCGGGACGGCCTACGGCACTGCGTGCCGACTCTGACGACCTCGCGTTGATCCGAATCGGTTCGTCAGTGTTCAGCGCGCGGAGCTCGTCAGTCTTCGCTGCGTCTCGACACCAGGCGCCGCTACGCGGCGCCGCGGCCGCGCCAGGTCAGCTGGCGCAGGCTGGTGACCCGGGGGACGGCCGCGGAGCGCTGGCTGCCCCGCCGGTCCAGCAGTACGCCGACCAGGCCCGCCCGCCGGGCGCCGTCGGCGTCGTGGCGCAGCGAGTCGCCGACCATCGCGCAGCGCGCCGGCTCGACGCCGAGCGCGTCGCAGGCGGAGTGGTAGGCCCGGCGGTCGGGCTTCGCCGCGGGCAGCTCGGAGGAGGCGAGCACGGGGACGCCGAGGCGGTCGAGGCCGGTGCGGCGCACCTTGTTCTCCTGGACGGCCTGCTCGCCGTTGGTGAGGATGCCGACCCGCAGCCCGGCCTCGCGCGCCGCGGTGATCGCGTCCGCGGCGTCGTCGAAGGCGCGCCAGGCGGCCTGGTAGCAGGCCAGGAAGCCGGCGAAGGTCTCGTCCGCGAGCCGGTCGTCGGCCAGGTCCCAGCCCGGCAGGAAGTCGCGGATCCGGTGGCGGCGGTGCTCGAGGTGCGTGATCTCCCGGCGCTGGTAGCGCTCGTAGTGCCGCGCCTCCACGGTGAGCCAGCGCTCGACGTGCTGCTCGAGGGTGACCGGGTCGTCGGCCAGGCCCAGGCCGGCGAGCCACGCCCGCAGGCCGCGCTCGGAGGCGCCGCGGTGGTCGACGAGGGTGTCGTCGAGGTCGAACAGGACCGCCTCGAGGGCGTGGCCGACGGCTCCGTCGAGGGTGCCGTCGAGGGGGTCCCGGTGCTGCATGGCCACGAGTCTCGCAGGGGCCGCCGACAGCCGGGCGGGGGCCCCGTGACCCCGGGGTGACAGCGGAGATTCACCATTTTGAGGTAAGTCGGTCAAGACGACACGCCGATAATTCGAGGTTTCAATGGTGATTCCCTTCCCCACGTGTCACAGCAGGCTCTATTCTCACGCTCGAGGCGTTCGTTCAACACCGCTGGGGGAAGGCGGTGACGGGCGCACAGAAAGCGTGGTCTGCCATGACACCATCGTCGCGCCCGGAGTCCTTGCCTGATCCGAAGTTCCTGACGATCGCCGAGGTTGCAACGATGATGCGCGTCTCGAAGATGACCGTCTACCGCCTGGTCCACAACGGCGACCTGCCCGCGGTGCGGGTCGGCCGCTCGTTCCGGGTGACCGAGGAGGACGTCAACGACTACCTCCGCAAGAGCTTCTTCAACGCCGGCTAGCGGGCCGCCGCCCGGCGGCCCTCCGGTCCCGGCGGGCGGCCGGATTCTCTGCCAGGGCCCCTACCCCAGTAGGCTGGTCCGAGTCCCCCGACTGCCGTCGGGGGCTTAGTCGTACGAGCCCGGGCCCCAGGCCCGGCGTGGAGGTTCCCTGTGGGTTCGGTCATCAAGAAGCGCCGTAAGCGGATGGCGAAGAAGAAGCACCGCAAGCTGCTCAAGAAGACGCGGGTGCAGCGCCGCAAGCTCGGCAAGTAAGCACCGCCCCCAGGACTCGATGTCGTGGGCGCCGGACGTACCGTCCTGATCACCGGGGTCTCCCGGGACCTCGGTCGTACGTTCGCGCGCTCCCTGGCGGTCGATCCCGGGGTCGACCGGGTGATCGGTGTCGATGCCGTCCCTCCGCGGGGTGACATCGGGGACGTCAGCTTCGTCCGCGCCGACATCCGGAATCCGGTGATCGCGAAGGTCATCGCGAAGGAGGACGTCGACACCGTCGTCCACATGAGCGTCATCGCCACCCCCGGCACCGCCGGCGCGCGTGGGACGATGAAGGAGCTCAACGTCATCGGCACGATGCAGCTGCTCGCCGCCTGCCAGAAGTCGGAGCAGGTGCGGCACCTGGTCGTGAAGTCGACGACGACGGCGTACGGCGCGAGCAGCCGCGACCCCGCGATGTTCACCGAGGACATGGAGCCTCGGCGGGCGCCGCGGACCGGCTATGCCAAGGACGTCGCCGAGGTCGAGGGCTACGTGCGCGGGTTCGCCCGCCGTCGCCCCGACGTGACGGTGACGATGCTGCGCTGCGCGAACGTGATCGGCGCCGAGGTGGACAGCCCGCTGACGTCGTACCTGCGGCTGCCCGTGGTGCCGACGGTGCTGGGCTACGACCCGCGGCTGCAGTTCCTGCACGAGTCCGACCTGCACCGGGTGCTCCGCCACGCCGTGGTCGAGCAGGTGGGCGGTACGTTCAACGTGGCCGGGGACGGCGTCATCCTGCTCTCCCAGGCGCTGCGCCGGATCCGGCGCGCCAGCGTCGCGCTGCCCTCGTTCAGCTTCGGCGGCGTCGGCTCGGCGCTGCGCTCACTGCGGCGGGCCGACCTCTCCCCGGAGCTGCTCGGCTTCCTGACCTACGGTCGCGGCGTCGACACGTCCGCCATGCGCGAGGTGCTCGGCTTCGCGCCGACCTACTCGACCGAGGCGGCGCTCGCCGAGTTCGCCGCCACCCTGCCCCCGTCCGGGGGCCGCACCGAGCGGGCGCTCGACGCCCTCTCGACTCGCCTGACAGCGGAGGCGCCGTCCTCCGAGGCCCCCGCTGACGCGGGCCGCAGCCACCCGCTCTCGATCGCCGGAGGCAGCGATGGGTGACGCAGAGATCATCCCGATCGGAACCCGGGGCCGCCCGGGCCGCGGGACCGGCACGCGGCCGTCGTCGGCCGCGCGCAACCTGGCCGGCGGCAAGCCGCCGCCCAAGCGCGCCGGGCGCGCCGCCGACCCGGATCCGCCGGCCGAGGCCGACCCGACCGTCCCGGAGGACGCGGACGAGTCGGCGCCCACCGCCGACCCCGAGGCGCCCACGGCGGCCGAGGGGCAGGTGGCGGCCGATCCGCCGGCTGGCGCCGACGCGGAGACCGACGCCGAGGCGGAGCCCGCCCCGGACGCCGGTACGACGTCCACCACCGTCGTCCGCGAGCCGCACGGCATCCCCGCCGGCGATTGGCTCGCCGCGTTCCAGCACGCGTCCCGCGAGCTGTTCGGCGACCAGTGGGAGCCGCAGCTGGCGCGCTTCCTCGCGTTCCTACGCCGCCGGGTCAGCGGCGACTACGCCATCGACGAGTACGGCTTCGACGCCGAGGTCACCGAGAAGTTCCTCATGGCCGCGCTGCGACCGATCGCCCGGAAGTGGTTCCGGATCGAGGTCCGCGGCGCCGAGAACATCCCCGCCACCGGCGGCGCGCTGGTCGTCTCCAACCACTCGGGGACGCTCCCGGTGGACGGTCTGATGACGATGGTGTCGATCCACGACGAGACCGGGCGCCACCTGCGCCCGCTCGGCGCCGACCTGGTCTTCCGGCTGCCGTTCATCGGCTCCGTGGCCCGCAAGGGCGGCGCGACCATGGCCTGCGCCGAGGACGCGGAGCGGATGCTGCACGGCGGCGAGCTGGTCGGCGTCTGGCCGGAGGGGTTCAAGGGGATCGGCAAGCCGTTCTCCGAGCGCTACAAGCTGCAGCGGTTCGGCCGCGGCGGCTTCGTCTCCGCCGCCCTGCGCACCGGCGTGCCGATCGTGCCGCTCTCGGTGGTCGGTGCGGAGGAGATCTACCCGCTGGTCGGCAACGTGCCGTCGCTGGCGCGTCTGCTCGGGCTGCCGTACATCCCGATCACGCCGTTCTTCCCGCTGCTCGGGCCGCTGGGCCTGGTCCCGCTGCCGTCGAAGTGGCTGCTGGAGTTCGGCGAGCCGATCCGCACCGACGAGTACGAGGCCGGCGCCGCCGACGACCCGATGCTGGTCTTCAACGTCACCGACCAGGTCCGCGAGACGATTCAGCAGACCCTCTACAGCCTGCTGATGGAGCGTCCCTCCGTCTTCGGCTGAGGCTCAGGCACTGCCCGGCAGGCTGCCCGAGGCCGGGCAAGCGAGCGCAGCGAGCGCGACCGGGCTGCCGACTCGGCGGGCGCTGCGTGAAGATCGACCCGCCGGGCCGGTCGGCTTCTGCCGACGCGCGCTCAGCGCTTGAGGCCGAGCAGGCCCAGCAGGCCGAGGCCACCGGTCTGGGTGCCGTCGGAGGACTCCGGCTGCTCGAGGCCGAGGCTCTCCGAGATCGCCTTCAGTGCCTTGCTGAGCGGCCCGCTGCGGCGGTCGGTGGTGAAGCCGGTGGACCCGCCGCTGGTGTCGGCGTCGGTGTCCGGGGCCGGCGGCAGGAAGCCGGACTCGTCGGGCAGCTCCGGCACCTCCTCGGCGTCGGGGTCGTCGGGCAGCGCGGCGCTGCCGGTCTTCTTGGACTTCCCGGACGTGCCCGACGTCGACTTCTTGCCGGACTTCCCGGCCTTGTCGCCGGCGCCGTCGACCGTGGTCGGGTCCGCCTGACCGGTCGCCGAACCGCTGCCCCGGCCGGGGGAGAAGATCCCGGACAGGTCGATGTCCTCGAGCTTCGCACCGAAGGCGGACGGGTCGAAGTCGGGCAGGCTGAACAGGTCCGCCCCGCCGCACTCGGGGCACTGGCCGGCGGCGGTCTGCTCGACCTTGCTCAGGTTCTCTGCGGCGTCGGCCAGCGCGTCGCGGCTGTCGCTCGGCACCGTCTCGTCGAGCGCGCCGAGCCGCTCGAAGCTGTCCTTGTTGAAGGAGCGCAGGCCCTCCAGGCCGGCCCGGTCGCCGTCGGTGTAGTCGTCGAGCGCGAGCGCGGCGGCCTGGTTGGTCTGCTCGTTGAAGGCGTCGAGGGTCTCGGCGATCGCCGCGGCGTCGGCGTTCTCCCGGGCGGCGAGCGCCTCCACCTCCGCCAGTCGGATGTCGGCGTGCTCCAGCAGCGACTCCGTCTTGGCCGCGTCGCTGCCCGCGAGGTTGGTCTGGGCGTTCTCGATCGCGCGCTTGACGGGGTAGAGCGCCTCGCCGGGCAGCGCGCCCTGGGAGGCGACCGCCATCGAACCGGTGGCGGCGACCACCGCGAAGCCGCCGACCACGGCGGCGAGGCGACGCTCGCGGGTGCCGCGGCGCTGCTTCGGGGTGAGCAGGCGCGCGGTGGCGTCGTCGACGACCCGCACCTCCTGCTGCTGCGCGGCGGCGAGCAGCTGGCTGCGCAGGTCGGCCACGAAGGCGGGGCGGGCGTCGACCTCCGGCACCGAGCGCAGGGAGGCCACGACGTCGAGCAGGTCGTCGTACTCCCCGCCGTGGCGCGCGGGGGCGCGGCCGCTGACGAGGGCGTCGAACTCCTCGCCTCGTCGCGTCTGTCCGGGGCCGATCATCGTGCTCGTCCTACTCGCTCAGTGGTGCTCTCGGTGGTGCTGGTGTGACTGGACAACGAGGCCGCCCGAGACCGGGTTACGGCAGGTGAGAGGCCTTTTTGGTGTGACAGCGCGGTACAGGTAACCCTGCCCGTTGCGGACGCCCGGGTCATCGGATCCCCTCCGGCATCAGCTTCGCCAGGTTGCGGACCCCGCGCAGCTGGAGCTGCTTGACGGCGCCCTCGCTGCGGCCGAGGGCGGTCGCGGTCTCCGCGATGCTCATCCCCTGCAGGAACCGCATCACCAGGCAGTCGCGCTGCTCGTTCGGCAGCTGGGTCAGCGCCTCCAGCAGCACCTGGTGGGTGAGGCTGGCCAGCACGGCGGACTCGGGCCCCTCGGTCGCGTCGTCGTGCGGGCTCATGTCCTCGGTGGTCACCTCGAGCCGGGTGCGTCCGGCCTTGAAGTGGTCGGTGGCGAGGTTGCGCGCGATCGTCATCAGCCACGCGCCGAAGTCCTTGCCCTGCCAGCGGAAGGAGGACATGTTGCGCAGCGCCCGGAAGAAGGTCTCGGAGGTGAGGTCCTCGGCGACCTGCACCGAGCGGGTCCGGTAGTAGAGGAAGCGGTAGACCGACGGCTGGTAGTGGTCGTAGAGCAGGCCGAACGCGTCGGCGTCGCCGCCGCGCGCCAGCTCGACCAGGCCGATCAGCCGCTCGCGGTCGGCGGCGGAGTCCTCCGAGGAGGCCGCGAGGCCGGAGTCGCCGTGCCCGTCCGGCTGGGTCCGGTGGTGCTGGTCGGTGGCCTCCATGGCCAGCCAGGTCGCCCCGCGGCGACGGACGCGCCCCGCGTCGGGACCCGTCGCCGGTGCCCCCGCGGCGGCCGGCGCGGGCTCGGCCGCGAGCGCTGCGAGGACGGCGGCGCGCAGTGCGTCCAGGCCGTCCGCGGCATAGCCGCTCCACGTCATGACCGGTCCCCTCCCTCCGGTACAGCTCCCCCGATCGGGGATCCTACGGGCCTATCGGCCCCGGAAGCCCAGGATCGCAGAAACCCGCGACACCGTGTCAGTGGCTGAGACGCCGCACCTGACGCCGTACCAGCGAGGTGGCGACCGCCGCCCCGGCCGCGGCCGACCCGGCGATCAGGCCGACGCGGGCCGCCTTGCGCCCCGTCCGGTAGTCCCGGATCCGCCACCCGTTGGCCCGCGCGTGGTCGCGCAGCGTGGGGTCGGGGTTGATCGCGCAGGGGTCCCCGACGAGGCTCAGCATCGGCAGGTCGTTGGCGGAGTCGGAGTACGCCGAGCAGCGGGCCAGGTCGAGCCCCTCCCGCTCCGCCAGCGCCCGGACGGCGACCGCCTTGGCCGGTCCGTGCAGCAGGTCGCCGACCAGCTGCCCGGTGTAGACGCCGTCGATGCTCTCCGCGACCGTGCCCAGCGCGCCGGTCAGGCCGAGGCGGCGCGCGATCAGCGACGCGATCTCGATGGGCGCCGCGGTGACCAGCCAGACCCGCTGCCCCTGGTCCAGGTGCATCTGGGCGAGGGCGCGGGTGCCCGGCCAGATCCGGTGCGCCATCGCCTCGTCGAAGATCTCCTCGCCGATCTCCTCGAGCTCGGCGACCGTGTGCCCCGCGATGATCGCCAGCGCCGAGTTGCGGGCGTCGGCCACGTGCTCGGGGTCCTCCACGCCGGCCACCCGGAAGTAGGTCTGCTTCCAGATCGCGCCGAGCAGGTCGCGGGTGTTGAAGAACTTGCGCCGGTACATGCCGCGCGCCAGGTAGAAGATGCTCGCGCCCTGCATGACGGTGTTGTCCACGTCGAAGAAGGCGGCCGCGCTCGGGTCGCTGGGCGTGGTCAGCGCGGTCTCGACCTCGGCCGCGGCCGCGGCGGCCTCCCCGGCCAGCCTGGAGCGCTGCTGGAGGTTGTGTCGTCGGTGGCGGTCCGAGGGCGCGGGCATGGGGTCAGCGTAGAGACTTCCGCGCCCTCCCAGGGGCCAGACCGACCCCCGACGGGGGTTCCGTCGATCCGTAGGATCGACCCATGTCAGCGTCCGACTCACCGGAGCCGGCGCGGGACGTCGCCGCGCTCGTCGCCGCCGCGGCGGCAGACCTGCCCGAGCGCCTCGCCGTGATCGAGTCGGGCGGCCGCGGCCTGACCTGGGCGCAGCTCGACGACGAGGTCTCGGGCGTCGCGGCCGGCCTGGGCGACCTCGGCATCGTCGCCGGCCACCGTGTGATGCTGGCGCTCGGCAACCGGCTGGAGTTCGTCGCCGGCTACCTCGGCGTGCTGCGGGCGCAGGCGGTCGCCGTCCCGGTCAACCCCGGCTCCACGGCGGTGGAGCTGGCGGGCCTGCTCGCCGACTCCGGAGCCCGGGTGGTGCTGGCCGACGAGGAGAGCATCGAGGCGGTGCGCGGTGCGGTCGCCGCGCTGCCCGGTGAGGCCAGGACGCCGCGGGTGGTCGTGGTCGACGAGGCGCCGCGCCCCGACGAGGTCCCGTACGCCGACCTGGTGACCGCCGAGGCGCGGCCGGTCCCGCCGCTGCCCGATCCCGAGAAGCTCGCGGTGCTGCTCTACACCAGCGGCGCGTCCGGCGCGCCCCGCGGCGCGATGCTGAGCCACCGGGCGCTGCTGGCCAACGCCGAGCAGGTGGCCGCGGTGGAGCCGCCGCTGGTGGGCAGCGACGACGTCGTGCTGGGGCTGCTCCCGCTCTTCCACGTCTACGGGCTCAACGCGGTGCTGGGCGGCGTGCTGCGCCACCGGGCGAAGCTGGTGCTCACCGAGCGGTTCGACCCGGAGGGCACGCTCGACCTGATCGAGGACGAGGCCTGCAGCGTGGTCCCGGTCGCGCCCCCGGTGCTGGCGCACTGGCTCGGCGTCGAGGGGCTCGCGGAGCGGCTCGGACCGGTCCGCCTCGTGCTGTCGGGGTCGGCGCCGCTCTCCGCGGAGATGGTGGAGGCCTTCGAGGCCGGGGCGCGGGTGCCGGTGCACCAGGGCTACGGGCTGACCGAGGCGGCGCCGGTGGTGACCACGACGCTGCACTCCGACGCCGCGAAGGCGGGCTCGGTGGGCACCGCGCTCGCGGGCATCGAGATCCGGCTGGTCGACGAGTACGGGCGGCCGCGCGCGGCGGCCGACCACGACGACCCCGGCGAGATCCAGATCCGCGGCGAGAACCTGTTCAGCGGCTACTGGCCCGACGGGGCCGAGGCCCCCGGCGACGAGGGCTGGTGGTCCACCGGCGACGTCGGGTTCCTGGACGCCGAGGGCGACCTCTACCTGGTGGACCGGGTCAAGGACCTGGTGATCGTCTCGGGCTTCAACGTCTACCCGATCGAGGTGGAGTCGGTGATCGCCGACGTCGAGGGCGTGCGTGCCGCGGCCGTGGTCGGCGTACCCGACGCGGGCACCGGCGAGGCCGTCGTCGCCTACGTGGTGCCCGACGCCGGGATCGACGACCCTGCCGCGGCCGACCTGCTCGAGGCGATCCGGGCGCGCTGCGAGGAGCGGCTCGCCGGGTTCAAGCGGCCGGCCCGCGTCGAGCTCGTGGAGGCGCTGCCGCGCACGGTCACCGGCAAGATCCGCAAGGGCGTGCTCCGTGGCATCGCGCGGCGCCGCGCCGGCGGGCTGGTCGGATGATCGGGCGGCGCCGGTCGCGCGCGTCGGACGGGCGGCCCCGGGTGACGGTGTACTCCCGGCCCGGCTGCCACCTCTGCGACGACGCCCGCGAGGTGGTCGCGGCCGTCTGCGACGAGCTCGGCGAGGAGTTCGAGGAGATCTCCATCGACGGCGACGCCGACCTCGCGGCCCGCTTCGGTCACGAGATCCCGGTGACCTTCGTGGACGGCCGCCAACACGATTTCTGGCGGGTCAGCCCGGAGCGGCTGCGTGCCGCCCTGACCCGCTGACCAGCACCCCTGGCGCGGCCGTTACCAACCCGTAACCTGGCCTTTAGCACAGGGTGATCCGGCCCTTCGGGGGGCATCCGGGACCGCCGTCCCTTAGATTTGTTTCGCACGTTCACAAGCTCCTACAGTGAGCCCGCCGCACCCGAAGGGGAGGGCTGGAGAGAAGAGCTGTGACCGCACGGAATTCGAGCGACAACGCCCGGGTCATCCCCGAGGCCACGGTCGCCCGCCTGCCCGTCTACCTGCGGGCGCTGACGGGCCTGGCCGACAACGGCATCCGCACGTGCTCCAGCGAGGACCTCGCCTCCGCCGCCGGCGTGAACTCCGCCAAGCTCCGCAAGGACCTGTCCTACCTGGGCAGCTACGGCACCCGCGGCGTCGGCTACGACGTCGACTACCTGCGCTACCAGATCGCCCGCGAGATCGGCGTGACCCAGGACTGGCCCGTGGTCATCGTCGGCATCGGCAACCTGGGCCAGGCGCTGGCCAACTACTCCGGCTTCCGCAGCCGCGGCTTCCGCGTGGTCGCCCTGCTGGATGCCGACCCGGCGATGCACGGCGAGGTCGTGGCGGGCATCCCGGTCCGCGCCTTCGACGACCTCGAGGGGATCGTCGGGGACAACGACGTCGCGATCGGCGTGATCGCCACCCCGGCGACCGCCGCGCAGGACGTCGCCGACCGGATGGTCGCGGTCGGGATCACCAGCATCCTCAACTTCGCGCCGTCGGTGCTGACCGTGCCCGAGGGCGTCGACGTGCGGAAGGTCGACCTGTCGATCGAGCTGCAGATCCTGGCGTACCACGAGCAGCGCAAGGCCAACGGAGGTGCCGCGTGAGCATCCTGGTGGTGGGCATCTCCCACAACTCCGCGCCGGTGGCGCTGCTGGAGCGCGTCGCCCTCGACGACGCCGGCGTGACGAAGCTGGTCGCCGACGCGGCCGCGTGCGACCACGTCACCGAGGCGACCGTCATCTCCACGTGCAACCGGCTCGAGATCTACACCGAGGTGGACCGCTTCCACGGCAGCATCGAGCAGCTCTCCCGGCTGCTCGTGGACCGTGCCGGGGCGAGCACCGAGTCGATGCTGCCGCACCTGTACGTCCACTACGACGACGGCGCCATCTCCCACCTGTTCCAGGTCGCCGCCGGGATGGACTCGATGGCCCTGGGCGAGGGGCAGATCCTGGGCCAGACCCGGGAGGCGCTGCGCCGCGGCCAGGAGGTCGGCACCGTCGGCCCCGCCCTCAACGTGCTCTTCCAGCAGGCCCTGCGGGTCGGCAAGCGCACCCGCGCCGAGACGGGGATCGACCAGGTCGCGCCGACGCTGGTGACCGCCGCGCTCGCCGAGATCGGCTCCGCCTTCGACCGCCCCGACCCGATCGCCGGCGCGAACGTCGTGGTGGTCGGCGCCGGCGCGATGGCCGGGCTGGCCACCGCCACCGCGCGCCGCCTCGGCGCCGGTCGGATCACCGTGGTCAACCGCTCGGCCGAGCGCGCCGAGCGCCTCGCCACCCAGTACGACGCCGAGCCGGCGCCCTGGAGCGCGATGCACGAGCGGCTCGCCGGTGCCGACGTCCTGATCAGCTGTACCGGCGCGGTCGGCGCCGTGGTCACCGCCGAGCAGGTCGCGGCCGCGCGCGGCGCCGACGCCGCGCCGCTGGGCGTGATCGACCTGGCGCTGCCGCACGACGTCGAGCCCGCCGTCGGGGAGCTGCCCGGCGTCCGCCTGGTCGGCCTCGCCGACCTGGCGACCGTGATGCTGCCCGGCGACGCCGCCGAGGAGGTGCACGAGGTCCGCCGGATCGTGCGCCAGGAGGTCACCTCCTTCCTCGCCGCGCGCCGGCAGGCCAGCGTGACGCCGACGGTGGTCGCGCTGCGCTCGATGGCCACATCGGTTGTCGACGCCGAGATGACCCGGCTGGAGAGCCGCCTCACCGAGCTGGACCCGCTGGTGCTGGCCGAGGTGCGCCAGACCGTGCGCCGGGTCGCCGACAAGCTGCTGCACGAGCCGACCGTCCGGGTGAAGGAGCTCGCCAACGAGCAGGGCGCCGTCTCCTACGCGGCCGCGCTCGCCGAGCTGTTCGCGCTCGATCCGGAGGCCGTGGACGCGGTCACCCGCGTGGTCGGCGTACCCGAGGAGGGCGAGGCATGAGCACCGAGCAGAACCGTCCCGCCGCGCTGCGCATCGGCACCCGCCGCTCCGCCCTGGCCACCACCCAGACCGGCCACGTCGCCGCGATGGTCGAGGGCCTGGGCCTGGGCACCGAGCTGGTCGAGATCACCACGGACGGTGACCGGTCCCAGGCCGCCGGCACCCCGCTGGCCGGCTCCAGCGCCACCGGCGTCTTCGTCAACGCGCTGCGCGAGGCGCTGCTGGCCGGCGAGGTCGACGTCGCCGTCCACTCGCTCAAGGACCTGCCGACCGCGCCCGCCGAGGGGATCGCCCTGGTCGCGATCCCGCAGCGCGAGGACCCCCGCGACGCGCTGGTCGCCCGCGACGGGCTGACCCTGGGCGAGCTGCCGCCGGGCAGCGTCGTCGGCACCGGCTCCCCGCGCCGCGCCGCCCAGCTCCGGGCCCTCGGCCTGGGGGTCGAGGTGCGCGGCCTGCGCGGCAACGTCGACACCCGGATCTCGAAGGTCACCTCCGGCGAGTACGACGCCGTGATCCTGGCCCGCGCCGGCCTGGCCCGCCTGGGCCGCGGCGACGAGGTCACCGAGGTGATCGACCCCCTCCAGATGTTGCCGGCGCCCGGACAGGGTGCGCTGGCGATCGAGTGTCGCGCCGATGACGACGCGACCCGTGACGCGCTCGCCGCGCTGGACGACCCCGGCACCCGTGCCGCCGTCCTCGCCGAGCGCGCCACCCTGGCCACCCTCGAGGGCGGATGCTCCGCCCCCATCGGGGCGCTGGCCGAGGTGGCCGAGAGCGACGAGGAAGGCCGCTGGGAGCTGTGGCTCCGTGCGGTCGTCCTGTCCGAGGACGGCACCCTCGCCGTACGGAGGTCCGCCTCCGCGCTGCTGGGTGAGGACCCGGTGGGCTGGCCGCAGGACGCGGCGGCCCTCGGTGATCGTCTGGCCACCGAGATGCTCGAGGACGGCGCGGGCGAGCTCGCCGCCGACCCGGGCGACGAGCACGACCCGCACACGCACACGACCGCACAATCAGCAGAGGTGCAGAACGCATGACGCGAGCCACGACAGCCACCACGGCTGCCCCGACCGCCGAGGCCCCCCAGATCACCGCGGGAGGTGTTGCGTTCGTCGGCACGGGCCCGGGTGACCCCGAGCTGCTGACAGTCCGTGCCGTACAACTGATCAAGGACGCCGAGGTGATCATCACCGAGGCCCCCGAGCACCGCGCCCTGGTCGCCGCGCTGCGCGACGACGTGACCCTGGACGCCGAGGCGGACGCGGAGTCCGAGGGCGGCCCGGAGTTCTTCGACGGCGGCTTCGGCGACGACGGCCAGCCGCTGACCCACGCCCACCGCTCGCGGCTCGTGGTGAAGCACGTCAAGCGCGGCCTGCAGGTGGTCCGCCTCCTCGGCGGCGACCCGTTCCTCTACGCCTCCGGCCCGGAGGAGGCGCAGGCGGTCTCCAAGGCCGGCTTCTCCTTCGAGGTCGTCCCCGGCGTCTCCTCGGTCGCCGCGGTGCCCGCCTACGCCGGCATCCCGCTGACCACCAAGGACCAGCGCGAGGTCGCCGTGATCACGTGCGGCGAGAAGGTCGACTGGAGCCGCTACAAGGACACCCCGACCCTGGTGCTGCTCTCCGCGGTCGGCCAGATCGGTGAGATCGCGGAGCAGCTGGTCGCCATCGGCCGCTCGCCGCAGACCCCGGTCGCGATGACCCGGGTGGGCACCACCACCGAGCAGGAGACGGTGACCTCGACGCTGGCGAACATCGCCGCGGACGCCCGCGCCGCCCGGATCGCCCCGCCCGCGATCACCGTGGTCGGCAAGGTGGTCGACCTGCGCGAGAAGCTCTCCTGGTTCGAGACCAAGCCGCTCTTCGGCTGGCGCGTGCTGGTGCCCCGCACCAAGGAGCAGTCGGCCTCGCTCTCGACCCGCCTGCGCAGCTTCGGCGCCGTGCCGGAGGAGGTCCCGACCATCTCGGTGGAGCCCCCGCGCAACCCGCAGCAGATGGACAAGGCCGTCCGCGGCCTGGTCGAGGGCCGCTACGAGTGGATCGCCTTCACCTCGGTGAACGCGGTCAAGGCGGTGCGCGAGAAGTTCGAGGAGTACGGCCTGGACGCCCGCGCGTTCTCCGGCCTCAAGATCGCCGCGGTCGGCGACAAGACCGCCGCCGCGATCGCGGCCTGGGGCCTGCGCGCCGACCTGGTGCCGACCGGTCAGCAGTCCGCGGCCGGCCTGCTCGAGGTGTGGCCCGAGTACGACGAGCAGCTGGACCCGATCAACCGGGTCTTCCTGCCGCGCGCCGACATCGCCACCGAGAACCTGGTGGCCGGCCTGATCGACCTGGGCTGGGAGTGCGACGACGTCACCGCCTACCGGACCGTGCGTGCCTCGCCGCCGCCGGCGCCGACGCGTGACGCGATCAAGACCGGCAAGTTCGACGCCGTCGTCTTCACCTCCTCCTCGACCGTGCGCAACCTGGTCGGCATCGCCGGCAAGCCGCACCCCTCGACGGTGATCGCGGTGATCGGCCCGGCCACCGCCAAGACCGCCGAGGAGCACGGCCTCCGCGTCGACGTGATGGCCTCGAAGCCCGACATCGAGGTTCTCGTGGACGCCCTCGCCGGGTTCGGCGCCGCCCGCCGCGCCGCGCTGGTCGAGGCCGGCGAGCCCGTCACCAAGCCGTCGGACCGCAAGCCGTCGGGTCGGCGCCGCAAGGCCTGAGCCGAGCGTCGACCGGCGCGGCGGTCGAGCCGCACGTCGTACCGGGAGACCGTGGGCACCTCGCCCGCGGTCTCCCGGTGCGTTTTCGGCCTGCTGGGCGTGGCCGGTCGTGTGCCTCAGGCTCATCAGGCGTCGCAGCGGACAGGTACTTCACGCGCTTGTCGGGGGTTGCAACGGCTGCCAAGCGCGGGAATCACCGGTCGACCGGTGATTCCCACACCGCCCGCGCAGCCACCCCGCCGCCCCCGGGACTAGGGTCACCCCCATGAGCGACTTCGAGCCCCCCGTCGTCCGCCCCCGCCGCCTGCGGACCACCGCGGCGATGCGCGAGCTGGTCGCCGAGACCACGCTCCGCCCGGCCCAGCTGGTGCTGCCGCTCTTCGTCCGCGAGGGGCTCGCGGAGCCGCGCCCGATCGGCTCGATGCCGGGCGTCGTCCAGCACACCCGCGACACGCTGCGCAAGGCGGTCGTCGAGGCTGCCGAGGCCGGGCTGCGGGGCGTCATGCTCTTCGGGATCCCGGAGGCCAAGGACGCCGACGGCACCGGCGCCACCGACCCCGAGGGCATCCTCAACGTCGCCATCGCCGACGTGAAGGCCGAGGTCGGCACCGACCTGGTGGTGATGGCCGACCTGTGCCTCGACGAGTTCACCGACCACGGCCACTGCGGCGTGCTGACGGCGGCCGGGGAGGTCGACAACGACGCCACCCTGGCCCGGTACGCAGCCATGGCGCAGGTGCAGGCCGCGGCCGGCGTCGACATGGTCGGGCCGAGCGGGATGATGGACGGCCAGGTCGCGGTGGTCCGCGACGCGCTCGACGCCGTCGGCCACACCGGCACCGGCATCCTGGCCTACTCGGCCAAGTACGCCTCGGCCTTCTACGGCCCCTTCCGCGAGGCCGTCGACAGCACGCTCGAGGGGGACCGGCGCACCTACCAGCAGGACCCGCGCAACGGCCGCGAGGGCGTCGCCGAGGCGCTGCTGGACGTCGCCGAGGGCGCCGACATGGTGATGGTGAAGCCGGCCCTGGCCTACCTCGACGTCCTGCACCGGGTCCGCGAGGCCGTCGACGTGCCGGTCGCGGCGTACAACATCTCCGGCGAGTACGCGATGGTGGAGGCCGCCGCGGAGCGGGGCTGGATCGACCGCGAGCCGGCGATCCTGGAGACCCTGACCTCGATCCGGCGGGCGGGCGCGGACGTGATCCTCACCTACTGGGCCGCCGAGGCTGCACGGCTGCTCGGGCGCTGAGCCCGACCGGCCCGGCCGGCGGACGCCGTACGGCTCAGCCGCCGTACGACGCCAGGCACTCCTCGCGCTTGCTCGGCCACAGCGCGAAGACCACGCGGCAGCGGGTCTTGCCGATCTCGGGCAGGAGCTTGCCGAGCATGCCGTTCATCGCGGTCACCACCGGCTCCACGACGTCGTCGAGCGGGGTTCCGGTGGAGGGCACGTCGATCGGGCCGTCGCTGCCCTTGGTGCCGCCGGAGTCCTTCGAGCCCGAGCCCGAGCTGCCGCCGCTGTCGGTCACCCCGCCGCTGCCACCGGAGCCGGTGGTGCTGCCCGAGCCGCCGTCGGACCGGGTCGTGCCGGACCCGCCGGTCGGCGCCGCGGGGCTGGGGGAGCCGACCCCGGGGCTCTTGCCGGTCGTGCCGGCGGGCTTCTTGGTCGGCGCCGGCGCCTTCGGGGTGGGCGCGTACGTCGGCTCCGGGACGATGTAGCCGGCCGCCGTGGAGTTGTTGGGCACCGTCGCGTAGTCGCCGTCGACGTAGGCGTCGGCGACCTTCAGCACGAGGCTCACGTAGTCGTCGCTGTTGTTGTAGCGGTAGATCGCGGTGCGCTTGCCGGAGGCGGTGGACAGGTTGTCCTTGCCCGAGCAGAGGTAGACGGCGCTGGCCAGGGCCGCGTCGTCGATGTCCTGCGGGTTCCGCTGGCCGTCGCCGTCCGCGTCCACGCCGACCACGGACCAGGTGGACGGGATGAACTGCATCGGGCCGACCGCCCGGTCCCACCGCTGGTCGTTGTCGAACTGGCCGCCGTCGGTGTCCGGGATCGCCGTGGTCTTCTTCCTGCCGTTCAGCGCGGCCCCGTAGATCCCGGGCTCGGCCACGCCGTCGTCGCTGAGCACGTTGCCGTCGGAGCGGCCGTGGTTGGACTCGATCCGGCCGATCGCGGCCAGCACCTGCCAGGTCAGCTTGCAGGACTTGTCGGCTGAGTTGATGACGCTCTCGGCCCGCTGGTAGGCGGCGAGCGCGGCCGACGGGATCTGGTTGGTCGCCGCGGCCGCGACGATGCCGGCCTCGTTGCGCTTCTCCACGCCCTCGACGGAGCCGGGGTTGGAGAGGCTCGCGGGGTCGTCGATGGTGTCGTCGGGGACGCCGGTGCCGTCGGCCAGGGTGCCCTCGCCGAGGTCGGAGGCGAGCATCGGGGCGACGGGGCCGCCCGTCCCCGCGACGCTGGCGGTCCACGCCGCCGACAGCAGGGCCAGCGGCACGATCGTTGCGGCGCGCTGCAGCCGCCCCAGACGCTTCCTCGACATGCTCTCTCCCCTAGCACCCGTTCGCGGACGATCGGGTCTCGCCGGCGCGTCCCGGACGGTCCGCGCCTCGCCGCTGCCCTCCCACGGAAGCGACACATCTCCAACGGTGGTTGCGAGATGACGTTACGCGCGTCACAGGAACAAGTTCCAGGTTTTCGCGCAAGATTGATGGTAAGTAGTCGGAGTTTCCCTCCGTGTGGAATCGGCCGGGGCGGCCATGATGTGGGCCATTGGGGCCGATCGGTGACAATGTCCCGTGTGACGCCCGCTCCTGAACTGCAGCGCTCCGTCGACCGACCGACCGCGACCTCCGAGGCGCTCTTCGCCCGTGGCCGCGCGGTGACGCCCGGCGGGGTCAACTCCCCGGTCCGCGCGTTCAACGCCGTGGGCGGTACGCCGCGCTTCATCGCCAGCGCTGCCGGACCGTGGCTGACCGACGTCGACGGCAACACCTACGTCGACCTGATCTGCTCCTGGGGCCCGATGCTCCTGGGCCACCAGCACCCCGACGTGATGGCCGCGATCGGCGCCGCCGTCGCCCGCGGCACCTCCTACGGCACGCCCACCGAGGGTGAGATCGCTCTGGTCGAGGAGATCGTCGCCCGTACGCCGGTCGAGCGGGCCCGCCTCGTCTCCTCGGGCACCGAGGCGACGATGTCCGCGATCCGCCTCGCCCGCGGCTTCACCGGCCGCGACCTGGTCGTGAAGTTCGCCGGCTGCTACCACGGCCACGTCGACTCGCTGCTCGCCGCGGCCGGCTCGGGGCTGACCACGTTCGCGATCCCGGGCACCCCGGGCGTCCCGGAGTCCTCCACCGCGCTCACGCTGGTGCTGCCCTACAACGACCGGGCCGCGGTGACCGCGGCGTTCGCCGAGCACGGCGACCGGATCGCCTGCCTGATCACCGAGGCCGCCCCCGGCAACATGGGCGTGGTCCCGCCGGCGCCCGGCTTCAACGCGTTCCTCGCCGAGACCTGCCGCGCCCACGGCGCGCTGTTCATCAGCGACGAGGTGATGACCGGCTTCCGGGTCTCCAAGGCCGGCCAGTGGGGCACCGACGGTGCCGTCGAGGGCTGGGTGCCGGACCTGATGACCTTCGGCAAGGTGATGGGCGGCGGCCTGCCCGCCGCGGCGTTCGGCGGCCGCGCCGACGTGATGGGCCACCTGGCCCCCGACGGCCCCGTCTACCAGGCCGGCACGCTGTCGGGTAACCCCGTCGCCACCGCCGCCGGGCTGGCCACGCTCCGGGCGGCCACCGACGAGGTCTACGCCCACCTGGGCTCCGTCGCCGACACGCTGCGCGCCGGCGTCGCCGAGGCGTTCACCGCGGCCGGCCTGCCGCACGTGATCCAGTCGACCGGGTCGATGTTCTCGGTCTTCCTCACCGACGAGCCGGTCACCGACTACGCGGGCGCGCAGCGCACCGACGGCGCGGCGTACGGGGCGTTCTTCCACGCGATGCTCGACCGCGGCGTGCACCTGCCGCCGTCGGCGTACGAGGCGTGGTTCGTCTCCGCCGCCCACGACGACCGCGCGGTCCAGACCATCCTGGACGCGCTGCCGGAGTCCGCCCGGGCCGCCGCTGCCGCCGCCGGGGGTGAGGGCCGATGAGCACCCCCGACACCGTCGTCCACCTGGTCCGCCACGGCGAGGTGCACAACCCCGAGGGCATCCTCTACGGCCGCCGCGACGGGTTCCACCTCTCCGACCGCGGCCAGGCGATGGCGCTGAAGACCGCCGAGCACCTGGCCCAGCGCGACATCACCGTCGTCCGGTCCTCCCCGCTGGAGCGGGCCCGCGAGACGGCCGCCCCGCTCGCCGGCAGCCTCGGCCTCGAGGTCGGACTCGAGGACCGCGTGCTGGAGTCGACCAACAGGTTCGAGGGGATGCGGTTCGGCAAGCGCGACAACGCGCTGCGCAACCCGGCGAACTGGCGGTTCCTGTGGAACCCGTTCCGCCCGTCGTGGGGCGAGCCCTACAAGGCGATCGTGGTCCGGATGCTCGCCGCGGTCGAGGACGCCCGCAAGGAGGCCGAGGGCCACGAGGCGGTGCTGGTCTCGCACCAGCTGCCGATCTGGACCACCCGGCTCGCCGTGGAGGGGCGCTCGTTCCTGCACGACCCGCGCAAGCGCCAGTGCACCCTCTGCTCGGTCACCTCGTTCCACTTCGTCGGCACCGAGATCGCCCAGGTCTCCTACGCCGAGCCCGCGATCGACCTGATCCCGGCCGCGGACGTCCACGACCCGTTCTCGGCGGGCGACGCCCCCGAGGAGAACAAGCCGGAGGGGCCGACGCCGGCATGAACCGCGCCCTGCGCACTGCGGCAGCACTCGCGGCCGCCGTGCTCCTGGTCTCCGGCTGCTCGAAGGTCGGCGGCACCGACGGCGTCGAGTACGTCGCCGGGGACGGCCTCGTCGTGGAGGTCGCCGCCAACGACCGGCAGGAGCCGGTCGACGTCGCCGGCACCACGGTCGCGGGCGACCCGCTCGACCTGGCCGACCTGCGCGGCCAGGTGGTCGTCGTCAACGTCTGGTGGTCCGGCTGCGGCCCGTGCCGCACCGAGATGCCGATGCTCGTCGAGGCCGAGGAGCAGCTCGCCGCCGAGCACCCCGGCCAGGTCTCCTTCGTCGGGATCAACATCCGCGACCAGGCGCCGGAGAACGCCGCCGCGTTCGAGCGCGACCGTGGCGTGGACTACCCCTCGCTCTACGACCCCGGCAGCACCACGCTGCTCGGGTTCGGCCGCTACGCGCCGTACGCGCCCCCGGCCACGCTGGTGCTCGACACCGACGGCCGGGTGGCGGCGCTGATCAACGGCCCGATCCCGTCCCGCAGCACCATCACCGCGCTCGTGGAGGAGCTGCTGCCCGGCGGCACCGGCGGCACCGGCGGCACCGGCAGCCAGGCGGCCGCGGATGGGTGAGTGGTTCCAGAGCCAGGCCGCCGGCGGGTCGCTGGCGCTGGCGGTGCCGGTCGCGATGATCGCGGGCCTGGTCTCGTTCTTCTCCCCGTGCGTGATCCCCCTGCTCCCGGGCTACCTCTCCTACGCCACCGGGCTGTCGGGCGCGGACCTGGCCGACGGCAGCGCCGAGGCCCGGCACCGCGGCCGGATGCTGGCCGGCTCGGTGCTCTTCGTGGCCGGCTTCTCGGCCGTCTTCGTGCTGATCGGGGCCGCCTCCGGCGCCATCGGGCGCTGGCTGCGCGAGTACCAGGACACGATCACGCTGGTGATGGGCTTCGGCCTGATCGGGCTCGGCCTCGTCTTCGCCGGCGTGGTTCCGGTCCTGCAGCGCGAGTGGCGGTTCCACACCGTCCCCGCCGTCGGGCTCGGCGCCGCGCCGCTGATCGGCGCCCTCTTCGCCCTCGGCTGGCAGCCGTGCATCGGGCCGACCTACGGCGTGATCGTCAACCTCACCTTCGTCGACGCCACCGCGGCCCGCGGCGCGCTGCTCTCGCTCTGCTACGCGCTCGGCCTCGGCATCCCGTTCATCCTCGCCGGGCTGTTCTACCGGCGGGCGCTCGGCGCGCTCGGCTGGGTGCGCCGCCACCAGGTCTGGGTGATGCGGCTCGGCGGCCTGATGCTGATCACCGTCGGCGTGCTGATGGTGACCGGCTGGTGGGACCACCTCACCGCCTGGGTCCAGCTCCAGCTGGTCGACGGGTTCGAGGTGTCGGTGTGACCTCCACGAAGCCGACCGGCCCCGCCCCGGACTCCGGCGAGCGCCCGGCGAAGCACCAGCGCCGCTCCGGCGAGCTGACCGCCCGCGAGCTCGGCCGCTGGGCCTGGCGCCAGGTCACCTCGATGCGCACCGCGCTGGTGCTGCTCCTGCTGCTCGCGCTGGCCGCCGTGCCGGGCTCGGTGATCCCGCAGTCCGGCGTCGACGCGCTCGGCGTCAGCCGCTGGCAGGACGAGCACCCGACGCTCACCCCGATCTACGAGAAGCTCGACCTCTTCTCGGTCTACGACTCGGTCTGGTTCTCCGCGATCTACCTGCTGCTGGTCGTCTCGCTGGTCGGCTGCATCCTGCCGCGCACCGCGGTCTACTTCCGCGCCGCCCGCGCCCGGCCGCCCGCCGCGCCGAGGAACCTCACCCGGCTGCCCGACCACGCCACGTTCACCACCACCGACGAGCCCGCGGCGGTGCTCGAGCGCGCCCGCGGCGTACTGGGGAGGCGGTACCGGCTGCGCGAGACGGAGGACGGGACCGACTCCGTGGCCGCCGAGCGCGGCTACCTGCGCGAGGCCGGCAACCTGCTCTTCCACCTGTCGGTGCTGGTGGTGCTGGCCGGCTTCGCGATCGGCGGGCTCTTCGGCTACCAGGGCGGGGTGATCCTGGTGCAGGGCAGCACCTTCACCAACAACCTGACCCAGTACGACGACTTCAACCCCGGCGCCCTCTTCCGCACCGAGCAGCTCGACGACTTCTGCTTCGACGTCGACTCCTACGACGACACCTGGCTGACCGAGGGCCCGCGCGCCGGCATGGCGATCAAGTTCAACGCCGGGCTGACCTACCAGGAGCGCTGCGGCAGCAGCGACCCCGCGGCGTACGACCTGAGGGTCAACCACCCGCTGGGGATCGGCTCCACCGACGTCTTCCTGATCGGCCACGGCTACGCGCCGATCGTCACCGTCACCGACGGCGAGGGGAACATCGCCTACACCGGCCCGACGGTCTTCCTGCCCCAGGACTCCAGCTTCCTCTCCTTCGGCGTGATCAAGGCGCCGGCGGCGAAGCCGGGCCAGATCGGGCTCGAGGGCTTCTTCTACCCGAGCTTCGACCTGGTCGACGGCAACCCCGTCACCGTCTTCGGCGACGACCTCAACCCGACGCTGTCGATGCTCGCCTACACCGGCGACCTCGGCCTCGACGACGGGGCGGCGCAGTCGGTCTACGTGCTGGACAAGTCCGACGCGGAGCTGATCACCAAGGACGACGACTCGCCGTTCCGGATCGACCTGCAGCCCGGCGACACCCGGGAGCTGCCGGACGGCCTGGGGTCGGTGACGTTCGAGGGCGTCGAGCCGTGGGTGCGGGTGCAGATCAGCCAGACCCCCGGCAAGGAGGTCGCGCTGATCGGCGTCGTGCTGGCGCTGATCGGGCTCTGCGGGTCGCTGTTCATCCGGCCCCGCCGGGTCTGGGTGCGGGCGCGCAGGGTGGACGACGGGGCCGAGGGGGCCACAATGGTCGAGGTCGCGGTCCTGGACCGCTCCGGCAACGCCGACGTCAGCGAGGTCCTCGACGGCCTCGTCGAGAAGTTGAGCACCGAGAAGTTGAAGTCCGACAAGCAGGAGCTGGGTTCGTGAGCAACGCCGCGTGGGAAACGCTGAGCAACCAGGCCATTGCGGCCGCCGGGGTGGTCTACTTCCTGGCGCTCCTGGTCCACCTGGCCGAGTGGGCCGCGCTGCGCCAGCCGGCCGCCGAGAAGGCCCGTGAGACGGTGCCCGCGCAGGGCGGCGAGTGGTCGTCTTACGACGCGGGCGAGCCGGCCGCCGCCGGTCCCGACGTCGCGCGCCGGTCGGACCGCATCGCGTTCCTCGCCCGGCTCGGCCTGCTGCTGACGATCATCGCCTGCGCTGCGCACTTCGTCGGCCTGGTCGGCCGGGGCATGGCCGCGGACCCGAACCGGGTGCCGTGGGGCAACATGTACGAGTTCACCATCTCCGGCAGCTTCGTCGTGACGCTGCTGTACCTGGTGCTCTACAAGCGGCTCAAGCTCGCCTGGATGGCGCCGCTGGTGATCACCTTCGTGCTCTCGGTGCTGATGGTCGCCGTGATCTGGCTGCACGAGCCGGTCGCGCCGCTGGCCGAGTCGCTCAACTCCTACTGGCTGGTCATCCACGTGGTCTCCGCGGTGATCGCCACCGGCGCGTTCACCCTCGGCGGCATCGCCTCGATCATGTACCTGGTCCGCTCCCGCGCCGAGCGTCGCGCCGGCGGCACCGAGCTGGCCGGCTGGATGGGGCAGGTGCCGTCGCTGGCGGCGCTGGACCGGGTCGCCTACCGGGTGCACGCCTTCGCGTTCCCGGTCTGGACCTTCGCGGTGCTCATCACCGGCCCGATCTGGGCCCACGAGGCCTGGTCGCGGTACTGGAACTGGGACCCCAAGGAGGTCTGGGCGTTCATCACCTGGGTCGTCTACGCCGGCTACCTGCACGCCCGCGCGACCGCGGGGTGGAAGGGCCGCAACGCCGCGATCCTGGCGCTGGTCGGCCTGGGCACCCTGTGGTTCAACTTCATCGGGATCAACTACTTCTCGACCTCGAGCCAGCACTCGTACGCCGTCGACAGCCCCGTCGAGCAGTCGGTCGTCCTGGCCGCCGAGCCGGGGCTCGCGCCAGGCCGAGCCGGGGGTTAGGGCAGGCCGAGCAGGGGCTCAGGGCGAGCCACCGCGCGCTCGGTCGGCGGGGCCGGACGCCTGCCGGGTGTCGGCCCCGCCGGCCCGCGCTAGCTGTCGGGTGGGTCCAGCCGCTTCCGGTCGAGGTCGCGGAGGAACTCCTCATCGTCGTCCGGGGCGACCGGCCGGCTGGGCTTGGCGGGGCGGTGCGGTCGCCGCGGTGCCGGTCCTGGGCGCTTCGCTCCGGAGGAGGAGAACCCGCCGTCCTGGATCAACCGCACCGCGAAGTACACCGCGATCGCGATGATGATGACGACGAGCAGGAACTTCACACAGCCAGAGTAGGTCGCGCGGCGCCGATAACCCACCGGTCGAGGGCACCGGATCTGCGATGTATAAGGTTCGCGCCGTGAAGATGCGTCGAATTCTCGGACTGTCCGCTGCCACCCTGCTCACCGCCGGCGCCCTCGCGGCCTGCAGCGGCGACGACGACGCCTCCTCGGGGAACGGTTTCGCGGGCCCCTCGGAGCCGGCCACGATCCTCGGCGCCTGCCCCTTCACCGAGGCCGAGCTGTCCGACTGGCTCGGCGTCGGCACCGAGGCCGACGGCTGCACGTTCACCGCTGTCGGCGACACCCCCTACAGCGTCGCCGTGGTGACGGACGCGGCGGTGGAGGTCGACGCCTTCGAGGAGGACCGCTCCGGAGCCGAGGAGAACTGGGCGAACTTCGAGGAGGTCGACGGCGTCGACGGCGTCGCGTACGTCGCCTGGACCGACGACGAGCTCAACACCGAGGTCGGCTACCGCGACAACGCCGGCGTCTACCGCTACACGCTGACCGCGATCACGCCCGACCTGGTCGGCTCCGAGGATGCCGCCGCCATGGCGACGGACCTGATCGACCTGACCGTCGAGAAGCGCCCCTGACGCCGTACCGGACCGCAGCCGAGGGCCGCCCGCGACCACGATCATGGTCGCCGGCGGCCCTTCGCCTACCCTGGGGGTGTGAAGGAGTTCTGGATCTACACCGCCCTGCGCATGGGGCTCTTCCTCGGCGCGTTCGCGATCGTCTTCGGCGTCTGGTTCCTGGCCGCCGACTCGGTGCCCGTGCTCTGGGTGATCGTGGTGGCGTTCCTGATCAGCGGCGTCGCGTCGTTCCTGCTCCTCAACGACCAGCGCACGGCGTTCGCGTCGAAGGTCGAGGCCCGGGCCGGCAAGGTCTCCGAGCGCTACGAGGCCGCGCGGTCCAAGGAAGACCTGGACTGAGTCCGACGGCGCGAGCGCGTCTTCGCTGCGCTCGACACGCTGCCGCGCGCGCGGTCGAGGTTCGCTCGGTGCCAGGTGTTCTGGCGTCTCACCGCGGCTGCGCGCGGAGAAGCCCGGCTCGTCCGCTCCGGTCGCTGGCGCTCCCTCCGCGTGCTCGCCGTGCGTTCCCCGCGATGGCAGCCGTGAGGTCGGTGCTCGACGGCGCGAGCGCGTCTTCGCTGCGCTCGCCACGCTGCCGCGAGCGCGTCTTCGCTGCGCTCGCCACGCTGCCGCGAGCGCGTCTTCGCTGCGCTCGCCACGCTGCCGCGCGCGCGTCTTCGCTGCGCTCGCCACGCTGCCGCGCGCGCGTCTTCGCTGCGCTCGCCACGCTGCGCTCGCCACGCTGCCGCGCGCGCGTCTTCGCTGCGCTCGCCACGCTGCCGCGCGCGCGTCTTCGCTGCGCTCGCCACGCTGCCGCGCGCGCGTCTTCGCTGCGCT
>NZ_JBEGDJ010000032.1:0-47736 GCF_040191335.1 Nocardioides sp. YIM 152588
CCTGAAATCACGAGCGGGCTACCAGTCAGCCAACCCCCGCGGTAGGAAAGTGTCCGCGATGTCTTGAGACATATGTGTCCGCGATGTCCCGAGACACAACACATCGGGATACGGGTGCGTGGGGCACACGACTCGCCCGCGGGTCGGGTCGTGTGCCCGACACCCCGGCATAGCGGTGCCTGGGGCACACGACCCCCATCACACGCGGCCCTCAGCACCCACCCCCGCAGACAGCACGACGCCGCCGCCCCGGATGACCCGGGGACGGCGGCGTTCGTCGCTACGCGGTGGGCGTCAGCTCGCGGCGCGCGCGGCCTCGGCCTCGGTGCGGGCACCGGTGGTCGACAGGTTGCCGCCCTTGTCCTCCAGGTGCGCGCGGATGAACCAGTGGAACAGCTCGAGCTGGTCGGTCTGGGAGATGAACATGTCCTCCGTGACCGGGTCGAGCTCACCGAGCTCCTTGATCCCGGCGCGGTAGGACTCGATCACGCCCTGGTAGACGAGGTCGAGCGCGCCCAGGTGCTCCTGGGTCGTGGCGCGACCGATCGAGTACTCGTCCCAGGTCCGGTCCGCGACCAGCGCGCCGGGCGTGCCCACCGGGCTGCCGCCCAGGGTGGCGATCCGCTCGGCGAGGTCGTCGGAGAACCCGCGCACGGCGTCGACCTGCGGGTCGAGCATCTCGTGGACGGCGATGAAGTGGGGACCGACCACGTTCCAGTGGACGTGCTTGAGCGTCAGGTGCAGGTCGGTCGTGGCGTTCAGCCGGTCCTGCAGGAGCTCGACGACGCGGACCGCGTCGGACTCGCTGAGGCCGGGGGTCGTGTAGTGCAGCTTCGTCTTCTTGGCCATGACCCACTCCTACCCGCGCGGCCCGACCTCAAACCCCCGCGCGGTCTGGTTTCCACGTCACCCACCTGCCCGAGCCCCGGTTCGGCGCGGCCCGAGCCCCGGTTCGGCGCGGCCCAAGCCCCGGTTCGGCGGGTCAGGAGCCGGAGGCGCGGCGGACGACCTCGCCCTTCGCGTGCGCGGCGGCCTTGAGGTCGGCCTGGAAGGCGGTCATCCGCGCCTGCAGGTCCGGGTCGCCGGCGCCCAGGATCCGTACGGCGAGCAGGCCGGCGTTGCGGGCGCCGCCCACCGCCACGGTCGCGACCGGCACGCCGGCCGGCATCTGCACGATGGAGAGCAGCGAGTCCATGCCGTCGAGGTACTTCAACGGCACCGGCACGCCGATCACCGGCAGCGGCGTCACCGAGGCGAGCATGCCGGGCAGGTGGGCCGCGCCGCCCGCGCCGGCGATGATCACCTCGAGGCCGCGGCCGTGCGCCTGCTTGCCGTAGTCGAGCATCTCCTCGGGCATCCGGTGCGCCGAGACGACGTCGGCCTCGAAGGCGATGTCGAACTCCGCCAGCGCCTGCGCCGCGGCCTCCATCACCGGCCAGTCGGAGTCCGAGCCCATCACGATGCCCACGCGCGCAGTCATGGTCCGCACCCTAGCCAGCGGCCTACTCGCTGTGGTTGCCGAGGTCGCCGCGGAACCAGGCGGCGGCGTGCCGCGCCCGCTCCAGGCAGTCCTCGAGGTCCTCGCCGTAGACGTTGACGTGCCCGACCTTGCGGCCGGGGCGCAGGCCCTTGCCGTACAGGTGCACCCGCAGCTTCGGGTCGCGGGCGAGGGCGTGCGGGTAGCCGTCGTAGAGGCGGCCCACGTCGGGGTTGTCGCCGCCGAGGATGTTGACCATCACCGACCACGTCGCCCGTGGCTCCGGCGAGCCGAGCGGCAGGTCCAGCACCGCGCGCAGGTGGTTCTCGAACTGCGAGGTGACCGCGCCGTCCTGGGTCCAGTGGCCGGTGTTGTGCGGGCGCATCGCCAGTTCGTTGACGAGCACCACCGTCTCGCCGGCGGCGTCGCGGGCCTCGAACAGCTCCACGGCCAGGATGCCGGTGACGCCGAGCTCGCCGGCGATCCGCAGCGCCAGCTGCTGCGCCCTCGCGGCCAGCTCGGGGGCGAGGTCGGGCGCGGGGGCGATCACCTCGTTGCAGACGCCGTCGACCTGGAGCGACGCGGCGACCGGGTACGCCGCGGCCTGGCCGCTCGGCGCGCGGGCGACCAGCGCCGACAGCTCGCGGCTGAAGTCGACGAGCTCCTCGGCCAGCAGCCGGACGCCGGTGCGCCCCGCGGCCGCCAGCGGCTCGTCGATGTCGTCGGCGGTACGGACCACCCACACGCCCTTGCCGTCATACCCGCCGCGGCTGACCTTGAGCACGCAGGGCAGCCCGAACGCCTCGACGTCGGCGTGCGTGGCGACCTCGGCCCACCGCGGCTGCGGCGCGCCGAGCCGGCTCATCGCCTCGCGCATCACGATCTTGTCCTGGGCGTGGACCAGCGCCTCGGGGCCCGGCCGGACGGCGAGCCCGTCCTCCTCCAGCGCGTGCAGGTGCTCGGTGGGCACGTGCTCGTGGTCGAAGGTCACCGCGGCGCAGCCCTCGGTGATCCGGCGCAGGGCGTCCAGGTCGCGGTAGTCGCCCACCTCGTGGTCGCCGATCACCTGGGCGGCGCTGACACCCTCGGCCTCCGCGAGGAGACGGAGCGGTACGCCGAGGGCGACCGCCGGCTGGGCCATCATGCGGGCGAGTTGTCCGCCGCCGATCACGGCGACGCGGGGGGCATGCTCGGACACGCCCGGAGACGCTACTAGAGCGAGGCCCCCACACCACGATCGGCGCCGCGGTCGGTCTCGAACCGCAGCCCGCGGCCCCGGATGGTGGTGATCAGCCGCGGGTCGCGGGTGTCGTCGCCGAGCTTGCGGCGGACCCAGCCGAGGTGCACGTCGATGGTCTTCGACGACGTCCAGAAGTTGACCTGCCAGACGTTGCGCATGAGCTCGTCGCGGGTGACCACGTCACCGGCTCGCTCGATCAGCGCCTGCAGCAGGTCGAACTCCTTGCGGGACAGGTCGAGCTCCCGGTCCGCACGCCACGCCCGGCGGGCGACCGGGTCGAGCCGGACGTCCTGGACCTCGATCACAGCCCACAAGGTAGGCATCGAGACAGCGTGTCGCGGGCGATTTGCAGAAAAGGTCGGCGCAGCAACAACTCACGGACGCCGTACGGCCACCGGCTCGACCACGCCGAAGCCCCGGACCGGCCGGGGCGGCAGCGGGCGGGACTCGATCTGGTCCCGCGGCAGCGCGGCGGCCGTCGCGGCGTCGACGATGATCCGGTTCCGCCGCGCCACGGCGGTCAGCCGCGAGGCCATGTTGACCGGCGGGCCGAAGACGTCGCCGAGCCGCAGCACCACCGAGCCGGTGGCCAGGCCGACCCGCACCTCGGGCATCCGCTTGTCGCGGCCGATCACGTTGATGATCCCCTCGGCGGTGGTGAAGGAACGCATCGGGTCGTCGTTGACGAAGAGCACCGCGTCGCCCATCGACTTGATCAGCCGGCCGTGGTGGCTGCTGATCACGTCGGCGCAGCGGGACTCGAACTTCTCGACGATGTCGCCGATGGCGTCGCGGCTCACCTCGTTGGACAGCGCGGTGAAGCCGACGATGTCGGCGAACCCGACCGTCAGGTGCGTGGTCCCCGGGTCCGCGTCCATCGCGCGGGTCGACTCCATCCGGGTGACCGCGGCCGCCAGGTGCCGCCGCCACGCGTAGGCCATCAGCATCTCGAACCGCGGCCCGTAGCGGGCGAACAGCAGGGACGCGGGCGTCTCGCCGTGGGTGGCCTCCGGGCCGGCCTCGCGGAACAGGTCGTCGGCGCGCCCGGTCAGGGCGCCGACCTCCCAGTCGGCCAGCCGGGCCATCGTGAGCCCGACGCCGCGGGCCACGTTGAGCGCGATGTCCAGGTCCAGCAGGCCCTCGTCGATCACCTCGCCGAGGGTCTGCAGCGCGACGACGTCGGCCTCGGTGTAGGCGCGCACCTCACCGCGGTCGGCGAAGCCGAGCGTGCGCCACAGCCGGCGCGCCTTCTCCACCGGCAGGCCGGCGCGCTCGGCCACCTCCTCCGCGGTGTAGACCGGCGCGGAGCCGAGGAACGTCGCGTCGATGTCCTCCTGGGACGGCCGGGGCACCTCCGTCACGCCGGGCCCCCGGCCCTTGCCGACCGCCGCATCGCCGCTCACACGCCCTCGCTGCCACCGCGGCCGGTGTGGAGCTGGTGCAGCAGCTCGTTGAGCTGGCGCTGGGTCGCCTCCACGTCGGGGATGTCGTTGAGCCGGACCAGCCCGTTCGTCGAGGCGTCGGCGACCAGCAGGCTGCCGCAGCCGAACGGGCGGTCGAGCAGGTGGATCTCGATGGACACGTCGCTGATCCGCGCGAGCGGGATGTCGTGGCCGCGGCGGGTCAGGATCCCGCGCCGGGTGATCAGCCGCCGGTCGGTGAAGGCGTGCACGCTGGTGAGCCAGGTCAGCAACGGCCGCACCGACCACCACAGGATGCCGAGCAGGCAGAGCACCCACACGGTCCTGCTCAGCCACGACTGGTCGACGCGCACCTGGACGAAGACGCCCAGGGCCAGGAACAGCACGAGCACCACGCCCGGCCAGATCAGGGCCTTCGGGTGCTGCCGGGTGCTGATCAGGAGCCGTTCGCCCGGGTTCAGCAGCTTCTTGGAGATCGCCACGGTGCTGATCATCCCACCTCGGCGAAGCCGCCGGCGGCTTCGCCGCCCTAAAGGCACGAAGCGGCTTCGCCGCCCCCAAAAGGCATGGAGCGGCTTCGCCGCGCTCATTGGGTGTTCCGCCCAACCAGGCTCGCTTCGCTCGCGGTGGGGCGGGCAAACGCTCGCAGGCTCGCGTTTGCTTGTCCGACTGGGCTCGGCCGGGCGGGCTCAGCCCCCGGGGCGAACGTGGATCACGTCCCCCGCTCCGACCCGCTCCACCCCTCCGGCGGTCTCCACGACCAGCCGCCCGTCGGGGTCGACGTCGGTGGCGCGACCGGTCAGCGCGCCGCCGCCGGGGAGCTCGACGCGTACGTCGGCGCCGACCGTCGCGCAGCGCCGCACGTAGGAGGCGCGCAGCCCCGCGGTGGCGATCTCGCCGCCGGCCTGCCACGCGTCGAAGCCCTCCCGGATCGCGAGGACCACGGCGGTGAGCACCCGGGTCCGGTCGGGGGCCGCGGCGGGCGCGCCGGCCTCGGCGCGGGCCAGTGCGAGGCTGGTCGCGGTCTCGACGGGCAGCTCCTCGGCGGCCGTCAGCACGTTGATCCCGACGCCGACCACGGCCGCCGCGCCGGACGGCGTCTCGACCCGCTCGACCAGGATGCCGGCGACCTTCCGGGTGCCGATCAGCACGTCGTTGGGCCACTTCACGGCGGCGTCGTACCCGAGCGAGACCAGCGCCTTCGCCACGTTGTGCCCGACCAGCAGCGGCAGCCAGGGCCAGGACGCCGGCGGCACGGTGGGGCGCAGCAGCAGGGAGAAGGTGACCGCGACCCCCGGCGGCGTCTGCCAGGTGCGGTCCAGGCGCCCGCGCCCGGCCGACTGGTGGTCGGCGACGACGAGCAGGCCCTCCGCGGCGCCCTCCCGGGCCCGGGCGGTGGCCACCGCGTTGGTCGACGGCGCCTCGGCGAGGAGCTCGACCTCGAGGTCGGGGTGCGTCGCGAACGCCGCCGCCACCCCCGCGGACTCGAACGGTGGGCGCGCGATCGGCTCGTCGGTCACGGGGACTACCCTGGCGCACGACCACTGAGGAGGCCAAGTGACTGCGCAGCCCGAAGCGACCGGGAACCCGAGCGAGATCGACATCCACACCACCGCCGGCAAGCTCGCCGACCTGGACCGACGTATCGACGAGGCGGTCCACGCGGGCTCGGCCAAGGCTGTCGAGAAGCAGCACGCGAAGGGGCGCCACACCGCTCGCGAGCGGATCGAGATGCTCTTCGACGAGGGTTCGTTCGTCGAGCTCGACGAGCTGGCGCGGCACCGCTCCACGGCGTTCGGGCTGGAGAAGAACCGCCCCTACGGCGACGGCGTGGTGACCGGCTACGGCACCGTCAACGGCCGCCAGGTGTGCGTCTTCTCCCAGGACTTCACCGTCTTCGGCGGCTCGCTGGGCGAGGTGTACGGCGAGAAGATCACCAAGGTCATGGACCTGGCGATCAAGACCGGCTCCCCGATCATCGGCATCAACGAGGGCGCCGGCGCGCGGATCCAGGAGGGCGTCGTCTCCCTGGGCCTGTACGGCGAGATCTTCAAGCGCAACGTGCACGCCTCCGGCGTGATCCCGCAGATCAGCATGATCATGGGCAACTGCGCCGGCGGCCACGTCTACTCCCCCGCGGTCACCGACTTCACGATCATGGTCGACCAGACCTCGGCGATGTTCATCACCGGCCCGGACGTCATCAAGACGGTCACCGGCGAGGACGTCTCCATGGAGGAGCTGGGCGGCGCGCGGACCCACAACACCAAGTCGGGCAACGCGCACTACATGGCCAGCGACGAGGCCGACGCCTTCGAGTACGTCAAGGCGCTGCTGAGCTTCCTGCCGCAGAACAACCTCGACGAGGCGCCGTCCTTCGACGACGTCGCCAACACCGCGGTCAACGACCTGGACCGGGCGCTCGACACGATCATCCCGGACTCGCCGAACCAGCCCTACGACATGCACGACGTGATCACCTCCGTCGTCGACGACGAGGACTTCGTCGAGGTCCAGGAGCTGTTCGCGCCCAACATCATCGTCGGCTTCGGCCGGGTCGAGGGCCAGTCGGTCGGCGTGGTCGCGAACCAGCCGATGCAGTTCGCCGGCACCCTGGACATCGACGCCTCGGAGAAGGCGGCCCGCTTCGTCCGCTTCTGCGACGCCTTCAACATCCCGGTGCTGACGTTCGTGGACGTCCCCGGCTTCCTCCCGGGCACCGACCAGGAGTGGACCGGCATCATCCGGCGCGGCGCGAAGCTGATCTACGCCTACGCCGAGGCCACCGTCCCGCTGGTCACGATCATCACCCGCAAGGCCTACGGCGGCGCCTACGACGTGATGGGCTCCAAGCACCTCGGCGCCGACATCAACCTGGCGTGGCCGACCGCGCAGATCGCGGTGATGGGCGCGCAGGGCGCGGCCAACATCGTGCACCGCAAGACGCTGGCCGCCGTCGAGGCCGAGGGCGGCGACGTCGAGGCCAAGCGCGCCGAGCTGATCGACGAGTACGAGACCACGCTGGCCAACCCCTACATCGCGGCCGAGCGGGGCTACGTCGACGCGGTCATCCAGCCGCACGAGACCCGGGTCGAGGTCGTCCGCGCGCTGCGCCTGCTGCGCACCAAGCGGGAGACCCTGCCGCCGAAGAAGCACGGGAACATCCCGCTGTGACCGACCATTCGCCGACGAAGGAGGCCTGAATGGTCGGAACAGAGGACAGCGCTCGCGAAGCGAGCCCGAAGCCCTTCCTGCACGTGGTGCAGCCCGACGCGACGCCGGAGGAGATCGCCGCCCTCGTCGCGGTCTTCTCCGCGATCGGCGGCGGCACCGTCGAGCCGCCGGCCCCGCGCTCGCTGTGGGCCTCCCCGGCCCGGCGGGTGCGGACGGCGCCCGGCGCCGGCATCGCGGCCGGGCGCGGCGCCTGGCGCGCCAGCGGCCTGCCCCGCTGACCCGGTCCGGCCACGTGGGACGGGGGTCCCGACCCCCTGGTCCGACGTGACCATCCGGACACCGTCGACCGAGCGGACTTGAGGCCACGGCCTCAAGTCCGTTCGTCGTCGCGCCGAAGTCTCCCCCGAGCACCATGGGGGGACTGCTGTGGCCGGACGCCGACTGACCTGCGCGATCGCGACGATCGCCGTGGCGTCGTACCCGCTGCTCTCCGCCGGCACCCCCGCCACCGCGCGCCCCAGCGAGGGGTTCTCCGCGCGGTTGGAGCGCGCCGCGCTGCTCACCGGGATCGACGTCACCGAGCTGCGGCGGCGCATGTCCGCCGACGTCACCCTCGGCGTCACCGAGGAGGGGCGGCTCCACTACACCGAGCCCGCGGCGAACGCCGCCGAGGCCGAGGCGCCCGCACCGGAGCCGCAGGCCGTGACCAGCCTGGCTTCCACCTTCACCCTGCACAGCAACCCCGGGGCGACCTACACGATCCTGCTCGACTTCGACGGCGAGCGGGTCGCCGGGACCGGGTGGAACTCCGCGGCGAAGCTGCCCGCGATGACGCACCCCGCCTGGGACCCGGCCGGCGACGGCCCGGCCTTCAGCGCCTCCGAGCGCACCCTCGTCCAGGACGTGTGGCGCCGGGTGGCCGAGGACTACGCCCCCTTCGACGTCGACGTCACCACCGAGGACCCCGGCGCGGCCGGGCTCGAGCGCGGCAGCAGCGCCGACACGACGTACGGCGTGCGGATGCTGATCTCGCCGTCGGACACCGCGGTGGAGACGCTGTGCACCTATTGCGGCGGCATCGCGTTCATGGACGTCTTCGACATGCTCAACAACGCCTACCGGATCGGCTGGGTCTTCCCGCAGGCCCTCTACGACAACCCGAAGTACATCGCCGACGCCGCCGCCCACGAGGCCGGCCACACCCTGGGCCTGGCCCACGACGGGCACGGCAGCGACGCGTACTACGAGGGCCACGACGCGTGGGGGCCGATCATGGGCGCGGGCTACCTGCGGCCGGTCACGCAGTTCAGCAAGGGCGACTACGCGAAGGCCACCAACACCGAGGACGACCTCGCGATCCTGACCGGGCTGCTCGGCCAGCGCCCCGACGAGGCCGGCACCGGCATCGCCGACGCCGCGCCGCTCGGCTCCGGCGCGGGCATCATCACGAACCGCAAGGACAAGGACACCTACGCGCTCGGCACCTGCACCGGCCCGCTGACGGTGACCGCGGTCCCCGGCGAGACCGGGGCCAACCTCGACATCGAGCTCACCCTGCTCGACGCCGCCGGGGCGGTCGTCGACTCCGACGACCCCGCCGTGGTGCGCCGCAGCACCGCCCAGGCGACCGGGCTGGACGCCGAGGTGGGCGTCGGCAGCGCGACCGGCGCCTACTACGTCCGCGTCGACGGCGTCGGCCACGGCACCGCGACCACCGGCTACAACGACTACGGCAGCATCGGCGCCTACCAGCTCACGGTCGACGGCACCTGCGCCGACTCCACCGACCCGGTCGACCCGACCGACCCGGGCGTCGAGGAGCCCGCGGAGGAGACCGACGGCACCGGCACGGCCGCCACCACGCAGGAGGTTGCCGGCGCGACGATCACCCTGAGCGCTCCGCGGCGGGCCCGGGCCGGGACGCGGCCGCGGGTGGTCGTCGAGGTCGAGCGGACCGCCACCGACGGCGTCGAGGACGCGCGGGGTCAGGTCCGGTTCCGGCTCGGCAAGCGCACGGTGCGCACGGTCCGGCTCTCCGACGGCACCGCCCGGATCCGGCTCCCCCGCCTGGCCCGCAGCCGCCCCACCCAGGTGCTGCGCGCGACCTACCGGGGCAACGCGCTGACCGAGTCGGCGCGGGCCCACCAGCGCCTCCGGATCCTGCGGCGACGCTGACGGCACGGCGCCCCTGGGACCTGTCGGCGGGGTCTCCTAGGCTGGCGCCATGACGCGACCAGTCGACGCCCGTAGCGACCAGTTCGTCGAGGACCTCTGCGCCCTCGACCCCGTGGCGGCGACCTTCGCCGGGATCCCCGGCAGCGACCACCTCCTGCCCGACCTCTCCCCCGACGGGTACGACGCGCGCGACGAGCTGCACCGCCGGGCGCTGGCCGACGTCGCCGCCCTGACCGCCACCGACGCCCGGGAGAAGGTCGCCCAGGACGCGTTCACCGAGCGCGTCGGGCTGACCGTGGAGCGCGCCGACCAGAAGGTCGACCGCAGCGAGGTCTCGGTGATCAGCAGCGCGCTGCACGAGATCCGCGAGGTCTTCGACCTGATGCCCACCGAGACCGCCGAGCAGTGGGACGCGATCGGCGAGCGGCTGGCCGCGATCCCGGCGGCGCTGGACGGCTACCGGACCACGCTCTCCGCCGAGGCGGACGCCGGCCGCGTCTCGGCGCGCCGCCAGTACCTGAAGGTGGCCGACCAGATCCGCGGCTGGACCGGGCAGCAGGGTGCCGGCGGCGACTTCTTCAAGAACCTCGTGGCGCCCGCCCCCGACGCTCAGCGCGAGCGGCTGCTCGCCGCCGCCGAGCAGGCCTCGGCGGCCTGCGCGGAGCTCGGCCGCTTCACCGAGACCGACCTGGCCCCGCGGGGCCGGGAGGTCGACGGCGTCGGCCGCGACCACTACGCGCTCGCCTCCCGCTACTTCCTCGGCGCCGAGGTCGACCTGGAGGAGACCTACCGCTGGGGCTGGGAGGAGCTCAAGCGGATCGAGGACGACATGGCCGCCACCGCCGGGCGGATCGTCACCGGCGGCTCGATCGACGACGCGGTCAAGGCGCTCGACGCCGACCCAGCCCGCGACCTGGGCAGCCGCGAGGCCTTCGAGGCCTGGATGCAGCGGAAGGCCGACGACATCCTGGCCAGCTTCGACGGCGTCCACTTCGACATCGCCGACCCGATCCGGACCATCGCCTGCAAGGTGGCCCCGATCAACGACGGCGGCGCCTGGTACACGCCGCCCTCGGAGGACTTCTCCCGGCCCGGCACCATGTGGTTCTCCTTCACCGACGACCACAAGATCTACTCGACGTGGCGCGAGACGACGACCGTGTTCCACGAGGGCGTCCCCGGCCACCACCTGCAGTGCGCGCAGGTGGTGCACCGCGCCGACCTGCTCAACCGCTGGCAGCGGCTGATGTGCTGGGTCAGCGGCCACGGCGAGGGCTGGGCGCTCTACTCCGAGCGCCTGATGGACGAGCTCGGCTACTTCGCCGACCCGGGCGACCGGCTCGGCTTCCTCGACATGCAGGGCTTCCGCGCCGCCCGGGTGGTCGTCGACATCGGCGTCCACCTCGGGCTGACCATCCCGACCGACAACCCGTTCGGCTGGCGCGGCGGCGAGACCTGGGACGCCGACCTGGTCTACGAGTTCATGCGCGCCCACTCCCGGATGGACGACGGCTCGCTGCGGTTCGAGGTGAACCGGTACCTCGGCTGGCCGGGCCAGGCGCCGTCGTACAAGGTCGGCGAGCGGATCTGGCTGCAGGCCCGCGACGAGGTGCGGGCCCGCAAGGGCGACGCGTTCGACCTCAAGCAGTTCCACACGGACGCGCTGAACCTCGGCTCGATCGGCCTGGACCCGCTCAAGGCCGCGCTCGCCCGCCTGTGAGCGGGGCGCCGTCACGATGGGCTCCGGACCGCGACGCCTGAGCCGCGCCGAGGCGCGCCGGGTCGCGGTCCGGGCCCAGCTGCTCGACGAGCCGCGGCCGGAGTCGCTGGTCGCGGTCGTCGACCACCTCACCGGGCTGCAGGTCGACCCCACCGCGGCGATCGCGCCCAACGTCGACCTGGTGGCGTGGAGCAGGCTCGGCGACGCCTACGCGCCCTCGGACCTCCGCTTCGCCCTGGAGGAGGAGCGCTCCCTGGCCGAGCACTTCTCGTTCGTCCGCCCGATGGCGGACGTCGGGCTGCTGCTGGCCACCGCCGACGACATCGTCCACCCCCGCGCCCGGGAGTGGCTGGCGGCCAACGCCGGCTTCCGCGCCGACGTGCTGGCGCTGCTGGCCGACGAGGGGCCGCTGACCGCGGCGCAGGTCCCCGACACCTGCCAGGTGCCGTGGGAGTCGTCGGGCTGGAACGACACGAAGAACGTCAACCGCCTCCTCGACCTGCTCTGCCGCACCGGCGAGGTGGCGGTCAGCGGCCGGCGCGGGCGGCTGCGCACCTGGGACCTGCCGGACCGGGTCTACCCGTCCGACCTGGTCGTCCCGCCGTACGACGTCGCGCGGGCCGAGCTGGACCGCCGCCGCCTCACCGCGACCGGGATCGCGCGGGAGCGGTCCGCGGGCAACACCGGCGAGGAGCTCGGGTCCGGCGGGCTCGGCGTGCCGTGCCTGGTCGAGGGCGCCTCGGGTGAGTGGCGGGTCGACCCGGAGGCCCTCGACGCGCTCGACGACCCCCACGACCCGTTCACCGGGCGCACCGCGCTGCTCTCCCCCTTCGACCGGCTGGTCTACGACCGGGACCGGGCGCTGGAGCTGTTCGACTTCGAGTACGTGCTGGAGATGTACAAGCCCGCGGCGAAGCGCCGCTGGGGCTACTTCGCGCTGCCCATCCTCGCCGGCGACCGCCTGGTCGGGAAGCTCGACGCCAAGGCGGACCGCAAGGCCGGGGTGCTGCGGGTCAACGCCGTGCACCAGGACGGGCCGTGGTCGCCGGAGACCGCCGATGCCGTGGACGCCGAGATCGCGGCGCTCGCGGAGTGGCTGGGCGCCGAGGTCGTCACCGGCTGATCCCGCCTACCTCGCCGGCCAGCTGCCCCACCCGCCACCGCCGAACATGCTGCGCCACAGGGTCGCGGGGTGGGTGTCGTCGACCAGCCAGACCGCAGGCATGCCGGAGCCGGGGTCCTCGAACCCGACGACCCGGGGCCCGACGCTGTCGGCGCTGCCGGTCGGCGAGCGGTGGGGGCGACCCAGGCTGTCCCCGTCGAGGACGTACACCCCCGTCTCGGTCTCGGTGCCGTCCGGCCCCAGCCGGCTCCCCTGGATCCGCAGCTCGCCCTCCCAGACGAAGCCGGCGCTGGCGTTCGCCGCCGCCGGGTACACCGTGACGGGGTCGCCGACCGGATCGACGGTCGCCCACGTCGTACCGCCCGGCTCCCAGCGGTGCACGGACAGGAGACGGTTGTCGACCACGTCGGTCTCCAGGACCACCAGCGGCTCCGACCCGCCGGTCGGGACCATCGAGAGACTGGTCAGCACGCCGGCCTCGACGGTCTCGGGGACCGCGGGCGTCCACGACCACTCCCCGCCACCGTCCTCCGACCAGGCGTAGCGCGTCCCCGCGCTGTCGGCGCTCCGCACCAGCGCACTGATCCGGCCCTCGCCGATCGCCACGGACTGGGCGCCCAGGCCCAGCGGCTCGTCCTCGCCCGGCAGGCTCACGGGGTGGCCGACGCCGGCGCCCGGGTCGACGGCCCACAGCACCTGACGCCCGTCGGCGACGCCCGCGACGGCCACCTCTCCGGCCTCGGCCGGGCCCGGCTCGTCCGCCAGGCCGACCTCCCGCACCGACCCGTCGACCTCGAGCAGCCAGGGGCCCCGACCTTCGTCGTCGGCGAAGGCGGGGCTGACCACGAAGGGCCCGTCGTCGCCGGCCGCGGTGACGTCCACCGTGGTCGGGAAGGCCACGACGGCCCGTGACTCGAACTCGTCGGCGGTCACCGCGACCACCATCGCCGAGCGGCCCTGCCACGCCACGGCGAGCGTGGACGGGGCCCCCGCCCCCGCGGCCACGGAGCGGACCCACGACCCGTCGGGCACCGTCCGCACGGCCCGGACCCCGTCGGCGTGTCCGGGCGCCGGCATCTGCGCCGGGGGCGGCATGGCACCGATCGTGCCCGAGAGCAGCTGCGCGACGCCGACGGCGCCGGCCACCACGAGTGCGGCCGCGCCCAGGGCCGCGGCTCGGCGGCGGATCCGCCGGCGATCGCCGCGAGCACGGACCGCGTCGAACGACGGGACGCGGGCCGCCCGAGCCGCCTCGGAGGCGGTCGCGCCGCCGTCGTCCGCGAGGCGCGCGTCGAGATCAGACATGGGTTCCTCCCACCGCGTCGGACTGCGGGCCGTTCTCGTTCTCGCCCGGTGTTCCCGGTCGGTCGCCCGGATCGTGGCCGGACGCGTCGAGCAGCGCGCCGAGCGCCGCGCGGCCCCGGCTCAGCCGGGCCTTGACGGTGCCTTCCGCGACCCCCAGCGTCGCGGCCACCTCCCGCACCGGGAGGTCGGCCAGGTAGTGCAGGGCGAGCGCCTCCCGCTGCCCTGCGGGCAGCCGGCGGAGCGCGGCGACCAGCGCCATCCGGTCGTCGCTGAGGCCGTCGCGGTGCTCGGCCGGCGGTGGCGGCGTGCGGCGCAGGATCCTGTCGCCGAGCTCGCGCCGCCGGTGCCGGCTGCGGGCGACGTTGACCGCGACGGTGCGCAGCCACGCCTCCGGGTTGTCCAGCCGCTCGAACGCCCGCCGTCGGTCCACGGCGCGCGCGAACGCCTCCGCCACCGCCTCCTCCGCCTCGCCCAGGTCCCCACAGACGCCGTACAGCTGGCCGACCAGGCGTCGGTAGCAGGCGTCGAAGCAGGTCCGGATCGGGTCGGGAGCACTCCCCGGTCCACCCTTCACACGTCCTCCTCGGCTCGTCCTCACCCCGTACGACCCACGGCGCCGCTGGGAGGTTGCACCGGGCTAACCGGGATCTCGGACACGGGTCACGCGGGCAGGTGCCGGGGCGGGACCGGCCGTGCGTAGGCTCGGCGCGTGCCGACCTTCGTCCTGGCCTCCGCCTCCCCCGCCCGACTCAAGGTGCTCCGGCAGGCGGGCCTGGACCCGCACGTCATCGTGTCGGGGGTGGACGAGTCGGTCCTCTCCGACCTGGCGCCCGCACCGCTGGCCCTCGGGCTGGCCGAGCTGAAGTGCGGCGCCGTCGCGTCGCTGCCGGAGGTGGCGGCGGGTGCGCTCGTGCTCGGCTGCGACTCGGTGCTCGAGCTCGACGGCGCGGCGCTGGGCAAGCCCGCGGACGACTCGGAGGCGGTCGCGCGCTGGCAGGCGATGCGCGGGCGCGCGGGCGTCCTGCACACCGGGCACTGCCTGCGGGTGGCCGGCAGCGACCAGGTCGCCACCGCCGTGGCGTCGACGACCGTCCGGTTCGCCGACGTCACCGACGCCGAGATCGCGGCGTACGTCGCCTCCGGGGAGCCGCTGCACGTCGCCGGCGCCTTCACGATCGACGGCCTGGGCGGCGCGTTCATCGACGGCATCGAGGGCGACCACCACAACGTGATCGGGGTCAGCCTGCCGCTGCTGCGGACGATGACCACGGTGCTCGGGTTCGCCTGGACGGACCTCTGGTCGGCGCCGGCGAGCTGATCCCAGGCGCCTCAGCGGTCACACCGGACAGGTGGTTCGGTTGCTTGACGGGCGCTGCAATGCCTGTCAAGCGTCGGAATCACCGGTCGACCGGTGATTCCGACGGCGCCCTCACTCGACCGGAAGCCCCAACCCCCGCGCGATCAGCATCCGCTGCACCTCGGACGTCCCCTCGCCGATCTCCAGGATCTTGGCGTCGCGGTAGAACCGCGCGACGGGGTACTCCTCCATGAAGCCGTAGCCACCGAAGACCTGGGTGGCGATCCGGGTGGCGGTGACGGCGGACTCCGAGGAGTAGAGCTTGGCGACCGAGGCGGCGCGCTTGAACTCGCCGACCGACGGCGCGGAGGAGTCGCCGCGCAGCATCGCGTCCTTCATCGCCGCGGCCTTGTAGGTGAGCAGGCGCGACGCCTGGAGCATCACCTCGAGGTCGGCGATCTGGAAGGCGACGCCCTGCTTGCGGCCGATCGGTCCGCCGAAGGTCTGCCGCTCGCCGGCGTACGCGACGCACTGGTCGAGGCAGGCCTGGATCAGGCCGACGGCGAGCGCGCTGATCGCGACCCGGCCGTCGTCGAGGGTGGCGAGGAACTGGGCGTAGCCGCGGCCGCGCTCGCCGAGCAGGTTCGTCCCCGGCACCCGGACGTCGGTGAGGGATAGCGGGTGGGTGTCGGAGATGTTCCAGCCGAGCTTGTCGTAGGCGGGCTCGGCGACGAAGCCGGGCGTGCCCGCCGGGACGATGATCGCGGAGATCTCCGGGGAGCCGTCCGCGCGGGTGCCGGTGCGCGCGGTGACGGTGACCACCGAGGTGATCTCGGAGCCGGAGTTGGTGATGAACTGCTTGCCACCGTTGACCACCCACTCCCCCGAGGCCGGGTCGAGCTCGGCGCGGGTGCGGGTGGCGCCGGCGTCGGAGCCCGCGCCCGGCTCGGTCAGCCCGAAGCCGGCGAGCCGCTGACCGGCGACCAGGTCGGGCAGCCAGGCCTTCCGCTGCTCGTCGGTGCCGTAGGTCAGGATCGGGTTGATGCCGAGGCCGACGGCGGCCTCCAGCGTGATGCCCAGGGACTGGTCGACGCGGCCGATCTCCTCGATCGCCACGCACAGCGAGGTGAAGTCCCCGTCCTCCCCGGCGCCGCCGTACTCCTCCGGCGCGGTGAGGCCCATCAGTCCGAGGGCACCCATCTTCTGCACCACGTCGACCGGGAAGTGGTGGGCGCGGTCCCACCCCGCGACGTGCGGGGCGATCTCCGCCTCGGCGAACTCCCGCACGCTGCGGCGGAACTCCTCGTGCTCACGGGACAGCTCGAACGCGCTCATGGAGGCATCGTAGCCACTTGGTTAGCGATTGTTAACCACCCGGGCGGTCGTCTCCCTCGCCCGCTCACTGGTCCCGCCGTCCACCGGCCACAGGGACCGCCTAGACTCCGCCACGGCGCTCCCTTCCCGGCCGTTCCAGCGGCCTGCGGCGGCGGAGCACCGACATCCACACCCCGTACGCCCGAGGAGTCTGTCGTGCCCCAACCCCTGCAGAAGGTGCTCATCGCCAACCGCGGTGAGATCGCGGTCCGTGTCATCCGCGCCTGCAAGGACGCCGGCATCGGCAGCGTTGCCGTCTACGCCGAGCCCGACCGCGACGCCCTCTTCGTCCGGCTGGCCGACGAGGCGTACTCCCTCAACGGCACCACCCCGGCCGACTCCTACCTGGACATCGCCAAGATCATCGACGTCGCGCAGCGCTCCGGCGCCGACTCGGTGCACCCGGGCTACGGCTTCCTCGCCGAGAACGCCCAGTTCGCCCAGGCCGTCCTCGACGCCGGGCTGATCTGGATCGGCCCCTCGCCCGAGGCGATCGACGCGCTGGGCGACAAGGCCAAGGCCAAGCACATCGCGCAGAAGGCCGAGGCGCCGCTCGCCCCGGGCACCAAGGACCCGGTCAAGGACGCCGACGAGGTCGTCGCCCTCGCCGAGGAGTACGGCCTGCCGATCGCCATCAAGGCCGTGTACGGCGGCGGCGGCCGCGGCCTCAAGGTCGCCCGCACGATGGAGGAGATCCCCGAGCTCTTCGAGTCGGCCACCCGCGAGGCGGTCGGCGCGTTCGGCCGCGGCGAGTGCCTGGTCGAGAAGTTCCTCGACCGCCCGCGCCACGTCGAGACCCAGTGCCTGGCCGACCAGCACGGCAACGTCGTGGTGGTCTCCACCCGCGACTGCTCGCTGCAGCGCCGCCACCAGAAGGTCGTCGAGGAGGCCCCCGCGCCGTTCCTCAGCGACGAGCAGCTCGAGCGCCTGTACTCCTCCTCCAAGGCGATCCTCAAGGAGGCCGGCTACGTCGGCGCCGGCACCTGCGAGTTCCTGGTCGCCGCCGACGGCACCATCTCCTTCCTCGAGGTCAACACCCGCCTCCAGGTCGAGCACTGCGTCTCCGAGGAGGTCACCGGCATCGACCTGGTCCGGGAGATGTTCCGCATCGCCGCCGGCGAGGAGCTCGGCTACGGCGACCCGGAGATCAAGGGCCACGCGATCGAGTACCGGATCAACGCCGAGGACGCCGGCCGCAACTTCATGCCCGCGCCGGGCACGCTGACCGAGTGGGCGCCGCCGAGCGGCCCGGGCATCCGCCTGGACTCCGGCTACGAGAAGGGCGAGACCATCCCCGGGGCGTTCGACTCCCTGGTGGCCAAGCTCATCGTCTCCGGCTCCGACCGCACCCAGGCGATCGCCCGCTCCAAGCGCGCGCTGAGCGAGTTCAAGGTCGACGGCATGCCGACGATCATCCCGTTCTTCGAGAAGGTCCTCGACGAGCCGGCGTACGTCGGCGCCTCGAACGCCACGGGCGAGGGCTCCTTCGACGTCTACACGACCTGGATCGAGAGCGAGTTCGTCAACGACATCGAGCCGTACGCCGGCGAGGCCGGCGAGGCCGAGGAGCCCGAGGAGCGGCAGAAGGTGACCGTCGAGGTCGGCGGCCGCCGCCTCGAGGTCGTGCTCCCCGGCGGCCTGGGCGGCATCGGCACCGCGCCCTCGAACGGCGGCGCGAAGAAGCCGAAGCGCGCCGGCGGCAAGAAGGCCGGCGGCGCCGTCTCCGGCGACGCCGTGGCCAGCCCGATGCAGGGCACCATCGTCAAGGTCGCCGTCGAGGACGGCCAGGAGGTCGCCGAGGGCGACATCGTGGTCGTCATGGAGGCGATGAAGATGGAGCAGCCGCTGAAGGCGCACAAGGCCGGCACCGTGACCGGCCTGGCGGCCGAGGTCGGCGCCACCGTCACCAACGGCCAGGTCATCTGCGAGCTCAAGGACTGACCACCCGGTCCCTGGACCGAGGCTCTTCGAGGCTCTTGCGGGCCGCGGGCGATCTCCTCGATCGCCCGCGGCCCGCGCCCATTTCCGCGAACCGGGGCTCAGGGCAGCGCGAGACGGGGCTTGGGGCGGCGCGAACAGGGGCTCAGGGCGGCCCCGCCGCGGCTCGGCTCGCCCTAACCCCCGGCTCGGCTCGGCGCGAGCCCCGGCTCGGCACGCCGCGAGCCCCGGCTCGGCACGCCGCGAGCCCCGGTTCGCGCTGCCCCCTAGGCTCGGGGCCGTGACCGACCTCAGGGACCCCGCGCACCACGTCAGCCCCCGCGCGCGCTGGATGTGGCTGGTCACGACCGCGGTGCAGGGCATGGTCGCGGTGGTTGTCGTCGGCGTGGTGGCGGTGCTGTGGATCCCGACCCCGTGGCGCTGGCTGGCGATGGCGGCGACGCTCGCGTGCGCGGTGGCGGCACTCGTCGCGGTGCCCCGGTGGCGCTACCTGGTGCACCGTTGGGAGGCCTCGACCACCGCCGTCTACACCCAGCGCGGCTGGTGGAGCCGGGAGCGGCGGATCGCGCCGATGTCGCGCGTGCAGACCGTCGACTTCGAGCAGGGGCCTCTGGCGCGGTTCTTCGGCCTGGCCAGCGTCACCGTCACGACGGCCTCGGCCGCGGGGCCGCTGCGCATCGACGGCCTCGACGCGCCGGTGGCGCTGCGACTGGTCGAGGAGCTGACCCGGAAGGCCGACCTGGCCGAGGGCGACGCCACGTGAGGCGCCGGGTGAGGCGCCGGGTGAGGTGCCGGATGATCCGCCCGGTGAGCGCCGCATGACCACCGGGATGGGCCCCGGGCCGTGGCAGTCCACCCCCGGGTGGCACCGGTTGGACCCGCGGATGCTGCTGGTGCAGCCGGCCCTGGAGCTGGGACGGTACTTCCCGGTGCTGGTGGGCCTGATCATCGCCGGCAGCGCGAGCGGCTTCGGGTCGTGGGTGGCCTTCGGCATCGCCCTGCCGGTCGTGCTGGGCGTGGCGCGCTACCTGACCACCGAGTACCGGATCACCGACGCGCGGATCGAGATCCGCAGCGGGCTGCTGCAGCGGCGCACCACCACCGCTCCGCTGGACCGGGTGCGCTCGGTGGACCTGACCGCGACCCTCGCCCACCGGGTCCTCGGGCTGTCCACGGTCGTCGTCGGCACCGGGGGCGCGGGGCAGGACGACCACCTGGCGCTGGACGGCCTGCCCACCGACCAGGCCGCCGCACTGCGGACCGCGCTGCTGCATCGTCGGGAAGCGGCGATGCCGTCGATGCCGGCGGCGCCGGCCGGCGCCGCCGACGCGGCCCCCTCCTCCCCCGCGCCACCGCCCATCACCCCCGCGCCTCGGGTCGTCGCCCGGTTCGAGCCGGCGTGGCTGGCGTACGCGCCGTTCACCGGGACCGGGTTGATCGCGGCCGGCGCCGTGGTCGGCGTCGGGATCCAGTCCGCGGACGCGCTCGACCTGCACCCGCACTGGGAACGGATCGACGTGCCGGGGTTCTCGGTCGCGCTGGTGGCCGGCATCGGGGTCGCGATCGTGCTGCTCGCCCTGGTGCTCACGCTGGTCGGCTACGTGGTGACCAACTTCGGCTTCACCCTCGCCCGCGACAGCCGCGCCTGGCACATCCGGCGCGGCCTGGTGACGACCCGGGAGACCAGCGTGGACGTCGAGCGCGTCGCCGGCGTGACGATCGGCGAGCCCGCCGCCATGCGGCTGGCCCGGGGCGGTCGGCTGAGCGCGATCGTGACCGGTCTCAGGCACTCCGGCGAGAGCTCCGCCGTGCTGGTGCCGCCGGCCCCCTGGCCCACGGTGCGCCGCGTCGCGGCCGCGGTGCTCGGCACGCCGGAGCCGGTCGACGCCCCGCTGCAGCCGCACGGGCCCGCGGCCGTCCGCCGGCGCTACTCCCGCGCGCTGATGGGCGGCGCGCTGCTGATCGCCGCCCCCGTGGTGCTGGTGGCAGCGGGCGGCCCGTGGTGGCCGTTGACGCTGGCGCCGGTCCTCGTCGCGGCCCTGCTGCTGCTCGCGCGCGACCGCGCCGCCGGCCTGGGCCACGCCTGGGTCGACGGGCACGTGGTGATGCGCTCCGGGTCGCTGGCGCGGCGTCGTACCGCCCTGGCGGGCGAGCACGTGATCGGCTGGAACCTGCGCGCCTCGTGGTTCCAGCGCCGCGCGGGCCTGGTCACCGTGGCCGCGACCACCGCGGGCGGCAGCGGCGCGACGGAGGTGTACGACGTCCCGGCCGCCGACGCCGAGCGGCTCGCGGAGCAGGCGACGCCGGGGCTGCTGGCGCAGTTCAGCGCCTGAGCGACCCTGGTGGTTTCGAGGCTCGCTCCGCTCGCACCTCAACCACCGGGACGGCTCGCTCCGCTCGCACCTCAACCACCGGGACGGCTCGCTCCGCTCGCACCTCAACCACCGGGACGGCTCGCTCCGCTCGCACCTCAACCACCGGCACGCAGCCCGAGGTCGTCGGCGAGCACCGCGAGGTGCCGTTCGAACAGCGCGTCGGGGTCGCCGAGCCGGTCGGGGCCGTACTGGCCGAAGACCTCGAAGCTGACGCACCCGAAGACCGCCGACCAGGCCAGCACGCCGCGCACCAGGAGGTCGTCGGGCAGGGCGACGTCGAACTGCTCGCGGATCGCGTCGAGCCCGACGCCGAGGGCGGCCGGGACGGGCTCGTCGACCGCGGGGGTCGGCTCGTCCAGCGCGCCGGCGGCCAGCGCGTCCGCGGCGATCCGGACCATCGTCCGGGGAACCCGGGTGCCGGGCTCGACGGTGCTCTCCTCGGGTGCGCGGTAGCCCGGCACCGGGGCGCCGTAGAGCAGCGCGTAGCGCGACGGCTCGGCGAGCGCCCAGGCGCGTACGGCGTGCCCGAGCGCGAGGAACCGGTCGCGGTGCCGGTCCGCCGGCACCCGCGCGACGGCCGCCTCGACCGCGTCGCCGAGCTCCCCGTAGGCGTCGACGAGCAGCAGCGTCAGGAGGTCGTCGCGGCTGGCGACGTAGCGGTAGACCGCCGAGGAGACGACGCCGAGGTCGCGGGCGACGGCGCGCAGCGAGAGCGCCGCCGCGCCGTGCTCGGCCAGGTGGACCCGGCCGATCCGGGTGATCTCCTCCATCGTCGCGGCGCGGGCGCGCTCCCTCGGGGTACCGACCATGCGGGCCATCCTGCAGCGAACCGAGATCACCGTCAACAAAAGTGAGCACCGCTCTTGCATTTAGGTCGCGGCGGTGCCACAGTCGAAAGCGAGAGCACCGCTCTCGCAATCGATCAGGACCTCCCGGAAGGAACCGCCATGACCTCCCCCACGCAGCAGCCCGGCCAGCCCGCCACCCACGTCGTCACCGGCGCCGGGCCCGTCGGCACCGGCGTCGCCCTGCACCTCGCCGACCTCGGCCACCCCGTACGCCTGCTGACCCGCTCCGGCAGCGGCCCCGAGCACCCGCTGGTCGAGCGCCGGCGCGTCGACGTCTCCCGCCGCGAGGGCCTGGCCGACGCGTTCGCCGGCGCGGCCGCCGTCCACCACTGCATCCACGGATCGCAGTACCGGGCATCGACCTGGGCGGCCGAGCTGCCGGTCGCCGAGCAGGCCGTCCTCGCCGCCGCGGGCGAGGTCGGCGCCGTCGCGGTCTTCCCCGAGAGCCTCTACTCCTACGGACGGGTGGACGGCCCCATCACCGAGGCGAGCCCGCGCACCGCCACCGGGGGCAAGCCCGGCGTGCGTTCCGCGCTGCTCGCCGCCCGCGCGGCCAGCCCGACGCCCACCGTCAGCGTCGTCGCCTCGGACTTCTTCGGGCCCCACGTCCGCAACGCCCACGCCGGGGAGCGGATGATCCCGACCGTCCTCGCCGGGCGCCGGATGCGCGTGCTGGCCGACCTCGACCAGCCCCACTCGTGGACCTACGTGCCCGACCTCGCCGCGGCGATGGTCCGCGCCGCCACCGACCCCTCCCTCTGGAACTCCGTGCTGCACGCCCCGACCGGCGCGCCCCTCACCCAGCGCGAGCTGATCGCCGCGGTCGCCGACGCCGCCGGCGTACCGATGCCGAAGACGGGCGCGATCCCCGCGTGGGCGCTGCGCGCGATCGGCCTGGTGCACACCGACACCCGGGAGCTGGCGGAGCTGAGCTACCAGTTCAGCCGGCCGTTCGTGATGGAGTCCGCGGAGAGCGAGCGGCTGCTCGGCCAGTCGCCGACCCCGATCGAGGTGGCCCTCAAGGAGACCGTCGCCTGGTGGCGCGCGCAGGGCGCCTGACCGGGAGCGGCCACCATCCGCTCTCATGCCGCGAACGAGTTCACGCGCCGGTGATCTGTCCCACCTAGGGTGATCGCATGTTCTCCAAGGTATTGGTGGCCAACCGGGGCGAGATCGCGATCCGAGCGTTCCGGGCGGCCTTCGAGATGGGCGCGCGGACCGTGGCGGTCTTCCCCTACGAGGACCGGGGCTCCGAGCACCGGCTGCGCGCGGACGAGGCGTACGAGATCGGCGAGCGCGGGCACCCCGTGCGCAGCTACCTCGATCCGCAGGGCATCGTCGAGGTCGCGGTGCGGGCGGGCGCGGACGCGATCTACCCCGGCTACGGCTTCCTCTCGGAGAACCCCGAGCTCGCCGAGGCGTGCGCCGCGGCCGGCATCACCTTCATCGGCCCCAGCGCCGAGGTGCTCGAGCTGACCGGCAACAAGGCCCGCGCGATCGCCGCCGCCAAGGCCGCCGGCGTGCCGACGCTGGCCAGCGTCCCCCCGTCCACCGACGTGGACGCGCTGGTCGAGGCCGCGTCCGCGCTCCCGTTCCCGCTCTTCGTCAAGGCGGTGGCCGGCGGCGGCGGCCGCGGCATGCGGCGCGTCGACGACCCGGCCACGCTGCGCGAGGCCATCGAGACCTGCATGCGCGAGGGCGAGGCCGCCTTCGGCGACCCCACCGTCTTCGTCGAGCAGGCCGTGATCGAGCCGCGCCACATCGAGGTCCAGATCCTCGCCGACGGCACCGGCAGCGAGGGCGGCGTGATCCACCTCTTCGAGCGCGACTGCTCGCTGCAGCGCCGGCACCAGAAGGTCATCGAGATCGCCCCGGCGCCGAACCTCGACCCGGAGCTGCGGGACCGGATGTGCGCCGACGCCGTCGCCTTCGCCCGCGCCATCGGCTACAAGAACGCCGGCACCGTGGAGTTCCTGCTCGACCCCAACGGCAACTACGTCTTCATCGAGATGAACCCGCGCATCCAGGTCGAGCACACGGTCACCGAGGAGGTGACCGACGTCGACCTGGTCCAGTCCCAGATGCGGATCGCCGCCGGCGAGACGCTCGCCGACCTCGGCCTGAGCCAGGAGACGGTCCGCCTGCGCGGCGCCGCGATGCAGTGCCGGATCACCACCGAGGACCCCGCCAACGGGTTCCGCCCCGACACCGGCAAGATCACCACCTACCGCTCCCCCGGCGGCCCCGGCGTCCGCATCGACGGCGGCACCACCTACACCGGCGCCGAGGTCAGCCCGCACTTCGACTCGATGCTGGCCAAGCTCACCTGCCGCGGGCGCACCCACGCGCTGGCCGCGGAGAAGGCGCGGCGCGCGGTGGCCGAGTTCCGGATCCGGGGCGTGGCCACCAACATCGGCTTCCTCCAGGCCGTGCTCGCCGACCCCGACTTCAACGCCGGCCGGGTGACCACCTCCTTCATCGAGACCCACCCCGAGCTGCTCGCCGCCCGGCCCGCCGCCGACCGTGGCTCCAAGCTGCTGCAGCACCTGGCCGACGTCACCGTCAACAAGCCGCACGGCGACCGGCCGGTCTCGATCGACCCCACGGACAAGCTGCCCACGATCGACCTGAAGGCGCCGCCGCCCGCGGGCTCGCGGCAGCTGCTCCAGGACGTCGGCCCCGAGGAGTTCGCCCGCCGGCTGCGCGCCCAGAAGGACGTGGCCGTCACCGACACCACGTTCCGCGACGCGCACCAGTCGCTGCTGGCCACCCGCGTCCGCACCGCCGACCTGGTCGGCGTCGCCGGGCACGTGGCGCGGATGACGCCCCAGCTGCTGTCGATGGAGGCCTGGGGCGGCGCCACCTACGACGTGGCGCTGCGGTTCCTCTCCGAGGACCCGTGGGAGCGACTCGCCAAGCTGCGCGAGGCGATGCCGAACATCTGCCTCCAGATGCTCCTGCGCGGGCGCAACACGGTCGGCTACACGCCGTACCCGACCGCCGTGACCGACGCCTTCGTCGAGGAGGCGGCGGCCACCGGGCTGGACGTCTTCCGGATCTTCGACGCCCTCAACGACGTCTCCCAGATGCGTCCGGCGATCGAGGCGGTCCGGGGCACCGGGACGGCGCTGGCGGAGGTGGCGCTGTGCTACACCGGCGACCTCAACGACCCCGGCGAGCGGATCTACACCCTCGACTACTACCTGCACCTGGCCGAGGAGATCGTCGAGGCCGGCGCGCACGTGCTGGCGATCAAGGACATGGCCGGGCTACTCCGTGCGCCGGCCGCGCGCCGTCTCGTCACCGCCCTGCGCGAGCGCTTCGACCTGCCGGTCCACCTGCACACCCACGACACCCCCGGCGGCCAGCTCGGCACGCTGCTCGCCGCGATCGACGCGGGCGTGGACGCGGTCGACGCCGCGACGGCGACGATGGCCGGCACCACCTCCCAGCCCTCCCTCACGGCGCTGGTGGCGGCCACCGACCACTCCGACCGGGAGACCGGGCTGGACCTGGCGGCGGTCAGCGCGCTGGAGCCGTACTGGGAGGCTGTGCGCCGCGTCTACGCGCCGTTCGAGTCCGGCCTCGCCTCGCCGACCGGGCGCGTCTACCGCCACGAGATCCCGGGCGGCCAGCTCTCCAACCTGCGCCAGCAGGCGATCGCGCTGGGCCTCGGCGAGAAGTTCGAGCAGGTCGAGGACATGTACGCCGCCGCGAACGACATCCTCGGCAACGTGCCGAAGGTGACGCCGAGCTCGAAGGTGATCGGCGACCTCGCGCTGGCACTGGTGGGCGCGGGCGCCGACCCGGCCGACTTCGCCGCCCACCCCGGCAAGTACGACATCCCGGCCTCGGTGATCGGCTTCCTCAACGGCGAGCTCGGCGACCCGCCGGGCGGCTGGCCGGAGCCGTTCCGGACCGAGGCGCTGGCCGGTCGCTCCTGGACCCCGCCCGCCGCCGACCTGACCGAGGAGCAGTCTGAGGGGCTCGCGTCGACGGACCGGCTGGAGCGGCGCCGCACCCTCAACCGGCTGCTCTTCCCCGGACCGACCAAGGAGTTCGAGGCGGCGCGGGAGACGTACGGCGACCTGTCGGTGCTGCCCACCACGGACTACCTCTACGGCCTGCACAGCGGCGAGGAGCACGAGGTCGACATCGAGGAGGGCAAGCGGCTGCTGCTCGGCGTGGAGGCGATCAGCCAGCCCGACGAGCGCGGCTACCGGACGGTGATGTGCACCATCAACGGCCAGCTGCGCCCGGTCAGCGTCCGCGACCGGTCCGTCTCCGCCGAGGTGGCCGCCGCGGAGAAGGCCGACCCGGGCAACCCGGGCCACGTCGCCGCCCCGTTCCAGGGCGCGGTCACCGTGACGGTCGCCGAGGGCGACACCGTCGAGGCGGGCGCCACCGTCGCGACCATCGAGGCGATGAAGATGGAGGCGGCGATCACGGCGCCGACCGGCGGCACGGTCCGCCGGATCGCGCTCAGCGGCACCAGCCCGGTCGAGGGCGGCGACCTCGTGCTGGTGATCGGCTGATCCACCGAACGCCGGAGCCGGCGGCCCGTGGGGTGGCCGGCGGCTCCGGTGGACCCGCGAGGGTCCGGTGGGCCCGCGAGGGTCCGGTGGGCCCGCGAGGGTCCGGTGGGCCCGCGAGGGTCCGGTCGTGTGCCCCAGGCATCGCCCAGAGCGGGCCTGGGGCACACGACGCCTGCCCGGCGGCCCGCCACGTGGCGAACCACGCGCGCGACCCGCTCGGTCGACTCAGGGCGTCGTGATGACGTTGACGGCCTCGAGGCCGTCCGGCCCGGCGGAGTAGGCGTGCGCCCGGTCGGCCGGGAACCGCAGGTGGTCGCCCGGACCCAGGGACGCCGGGCGGTCGCCGTACTCGACGGTGCAGGCGCCGGAGAGCACGATCAGCTGCTCCTCGACGCCGGCCACGTGCGGCGGCGAGGCGCGCCGTACGCCGGGGGCGAGCCGCAGCAGGTAGACCTCGACCGTGCGGTCCTCCTCCCGGACCAGGCGCACGCGGGTGGCGACCACGCCCTCGTCGGCGATGGTGGCGCCGTCGCGGTCGTCGAGCAGTGCGGCGAGCGGCACCCCGAGGGGGCGGGCGACGGCGTACAGGGTGTCGAGGGTCGGGTTGCGCCGGCCGGTCTCGAGCTCGGAGAGCGACCCCTTGCCGATGCCGGCGTCGGCGGCGAGCGCGGAGAGGGAGAGGCCGCGCGACTCGCGGAGCGCCCGGATCCGCGCGCCCACGTCCGCCCCCGCCGGCCTGCCGTCCGCCATCTCCGCTCCCGGTTCTGTTTACGGAACATCTCCCGTACTGTTCTGTCTACGGAACACTAGCCGGGTGCGGGCGCCCGGCCGAGCGGAAGGGCCGGCGATGACCGCCACCACGACCCCCGGGGCGACCTCCGGAGCCGACCACGGGACCTCCCAGGGGACCTCGCACGGGCCGGTGCTGGCCGGGCTCGTGACCGCCGTGGTCGGCTTCTCCAGCTCCTTCGTGGTCGTGCTCGCCGGGCTCACCGCCATGGGCGCCACACCGGCCCAGGCCGCCTCGGGCCTGCTCACGCTCTGCGTGGTGCAGGCGCTGGCGATGGCCTGGCTGAGCCTGCGGCACCGGATGCCGATCTCGATCGCCTGGTCGACGCCGGGCGCGGCGCTGCTCGCCACCTCGGCCGGTGCCGCCGGCGGCTGGCCGGTGGCGGTCGGCGCCTTCACGGTCACCGGCGCGCTCATCCTGGCCACGGCACTGCTCCCCCGGCTGGGCGACCTGGTCGCCGCGATCCCGACGACGCTGGCCCGGGCGATGCTGGCCGGCGTGCTGCTCCCGCTGTGCGTGGCGCCGGCCACCGCTCTGGTCGAGGAGCCGTGGGTGGTCGGTCCGGTGGTCGCGACGTGGCTCGTGCTGCTGCGCGTCGCCCGGCGGTGGGCGGTGCCGGGTGCGCTGCTGGTCGCGCTGAGCGCCGTGGTGCTGACCGCCGACGTCGCGCCGCACTCCTGGTGGCCGCAACTGGTCTGGACCACTCCGCACTGGACGGTCGCCGGCGCGATCGGCGTCGCGCTGCCGCTGTACGTGGTCACCATGGCCTCCCAGAACGTGCCGGGCGTGGCGGTGATGGCGAGCCTCGGCTACCGGGTGCCGTGGCGCGAGTCGCTGGCCGTGACGGGCCTGGGCACCATCGCCGGCGCCGGCACCGGTGGGCACGCGGTCAACCTCGGCGCGATCACCGCCGCGCTCGCGGCCGGCCCCGACGCCGGGCCCGACCGGAGCCGGCGCTGGATCGCCACGGTGACCGCCTCCGGGGCCTACCTGGTGCTCGCCGTCGCCAGCGCCGCCCTCGCCGCGCTGGTCGCCGCCGCCCCGGGCGGCGTCATGCAGGCCGCCGCCGGCCTCGCCCTGCTGGGCACCCTGGCCACCTCCCTCAGCGACGCCCTCGGCGACCCGACCGACCGTGAGGCCGCCGCGGCGACCCTGGTGGTGGCCGCCTCGGGGATCACCGTGCTGGGCATCGGCGCGGCCTTCTGGGCACTGCTGACCGGGCTGGCGGTGCGGGCGGTGCTGCGCGGGTGGGTCCGCCGGACGGCCGCTCCCGCGGGTCGTGTGCCCGAGAGCCCGGTATGACGATGCGTGGGGCACACGAGGCGCCAGCGGCCGGGACGTCGCTCGCGTCGTGTGCCCGACAACCCGTCATGACGCTGCCTCAGGCACACGACCCCGTCCAGTCGGGGCCCGCGCCACCGGTCTGGTCCGCGACTCCCGCAGGCACCACGCGTCACACCGGCGGAGGTCTTCTCGCGCTTGACAGGCATTGCAGCGCCCCCGAAGCGCAGGAATCACCGGTCAACCGGTGATTCCGACACCCAGACCTCTAGACCACCCGGAACCAGCTCGACCGCAACCCGAACACGGCCCGGAAGGTCTCACCGCTCACCACGGTCCTGCCCGCGGAGCCGACGATCCGGATCTTGAGCACCCGCCCGTTCCAGGCCCCGTGGCCGTCGCGCTTGCGCACCTTCACGCGCACGAAGCTGCCGATCCCCGGGTAGGCCGACTCGATCGCGGCCTTGGAGATCGTCTGCCTCCAGCTCGCGTACGGGTTGCCGGACCACCGGTCCCAGGTGTCGCGATGCGCCTGTTGGTAGGACAGCGAGCCGGCGACGGTCCAGCCCCCGTTGCTCGCCGAGAACTGGGTGAACGCCGGCTTCCCGCCGGAGCGGAGGACCGTGCGCCGGGTGGCCCGGATCGCGTCGTCCGAGGCGGGATGGGCGTCGTCGAGGCCGCCGTAGACCTGGCACGCCGAGGTGTCGCAGAGGTCGTAGGCGCGCCCCTTGTTCGCGGCGCGCTCGAACGCGGCGTACGTGCGGGCCGCCACCGCCTGCGCCCGCACCGCCTGCGGGTGCCACAGCGCAGGCACCTCGCGCGGCACCACGCCGCGCAGGTAGGCCTCGAGCGACACCACGTTGAGCGTGTCCCGCCCGCCCGAGCCCGGGATCGAGCGCAGCGACCCGGCATAGCGACGTACGCCGGACGACGTGACCAGCCGCAGCGGGCCGCCCTTGCGCGCGAACTCCACGGTGTCGGGCACCGTGCGCACCGTGTGCCACCCGCCGGCGAGGACCTGGAGCCGGCTCGCGCCGCCGGCGGCGCCGGTGATCCGCCAGCGCTTCGCGCCGGACCGCTTCAGGTTCCAGGTCCGGCCGTTCGAGACCCGACGCAGCTGCAGGCCGGATGCGTTCCGGACCACCAGCTTCGAGGTGGTGTCCACCGTCAGGAGGACGCGCAGGTCGCCGCGGGCCTTCCCCAGGTCCAGGCCCGGGTAGTAGAAGTCGAGGATCTGCCGGTAGGTCTTGCCGTGCTCGCTGGCCGCGCCCTGCGCGCCGTGCTGCGACATGCCCCGGCCGTGCCCGTAGCCGCGCCCCTCCAGCGTCACCCCGGCCGCCTCGGCCACCGTGGTCCCCTCGTCGCGGGCGGCCGCCGGGACCGGCGCCAGCATCACGCTGGTGGCCACGCCCAGCGCCGCCAGACCGGCGACGAGACCCGCCACGAGGCCGGCCGCGGGGTACGCGGCGGCACCGGTCCGGGAGACTCTGAACGCACGCACTCGCGCGATGGTAACCGGTCGAATTCGGGCGCGGACCAGCATCACTCTAGGATTTGGCACTATGACTGAGACCCAGGGCACCGAGACAGCGGAGACGACACCGGCCACGACGGCCCCCGTCGTCTCCGTACCGGACAAGCCCGCGCTCGAAGGTCTCGAGCAGAAGTGGGCCGAGCAGTGGAAGGCCGACAAGACCTACGCCTTCGACCGCACCCAGCCGCGGGAGAACGTCTACGCCATCGACACGCCGCCGCCGACCGTCTCCGGCAGCCTGCACGTCGGCCACGTCTTCTCCTACACCCACACCGACCTGATCGCCCGCTACCAGCGGATGCAGGGCAAGTCGGTCTTCTACCCGATGGGCTGGGACGACAACGGCCTGCCCACCGAGCGCCGGGTGCAGAACTACTTCGGCGTGCGCTGCGACCCGAGCCTGCCCTACGACCCCGACTTCACCCCGCCGGAGAAGCCGGACCCGAAGCGCCAGGTCCCGATCAGCCGACCCAACTTCATCGCGCTGTGCGAGCAGCTCGTGGAGGAGGACGAGAAGGTCTTCGAGTCGCTGTGGCGCACCCTCGGCCTGAGCGTCGACTGGGACACGACGTACACGACCATCGGCACCAAGGCCCAGTCGGTCAGCCAGCGCGCCTTCCTGCGCAACCTGTCGCGCGGCGAGGCCTACCTGCAGGAGGCGCCCACGCTGTGGGACGTCACCTTCCAGACCGCGGTCGCCCAGGCGGAGCTGGAGGCCCGTGAGTACGCCGGCGCGTACCACCGCGTCGCCTACCACCGCCCCGACGGCACCCCCGTCCACGTCGAGACCACCCGACCCGAGCTGATCGCCAGCGTGGTCGCGCTGATCGCGCACCCCGACGACGAGCGCTACGCCGAGCTGTTCGGCACCACCGTCACCTCGCCGGTCTTCGGCGTGGAGGTCCCCGTCCTCCCCCACCCCGCGGCGGAGATGGACAAGGGCGCCGGCATCGCGATGTGCTGCACGTTCGGCGACCTGACCGACGTGCAGTGGTGGCGCGAGCTGCAGCTGCCGGTGCGCACGGTGATCGGCCGCGACGGCCGGTTCTCCCGCGAGGTCCCGGAGTGGCTGGCCCACGAGCCCGCCGCGGCGGCGTACGCCGACCTGGCCGGCAAGACCGTCCACTCCGCGCGCGAGGGGATGGTCGCCAAGCTCAAGGAGTCCGGCGACCTGGACGGCGACCCGAAGCCGACCCAGCGGATGGCGAACTTCTACGAGAAGGGCGACAAGCCCCTCGAGATCGTCTCCACCCGCCAGTGGTACATCAAGAACGGCGGCCGCGAGGCCGACGTGCGCGACGCCATGCTGGCCCGCGGCGCCGAGATCGAGTGGCTCCCGGCCCACATGAAGCACCGCTTCGACAACTGGGTCGGCGGCCTGAACGGCGACTGGCTGATCTCGCGCCAGCGCTTCTTCGGCATCCCGTTCCCGGTCTGGTACCCGCTCGACGAGGACGGCGAGCCCGACTACGCGCGGCTCCTGCTGCCGACCGAGGCCGAGCTGCCCATCGACCCGTCGACGCAGGCGCCGACCGGCTACACCGAGGACCAGCGCGGCAAGCCCGGCGGCTTCATCGGCGACCCGGACGTGATGGACACCTGGGCCACCTCCTCGCTGACCCCGCACATCGCGGGCGGCTGGGAGTCCGACGAGGACCTGTGGGGCCGCGTCTTCCCGATGGACCTGTGCACCCACGCGCACGACATCATCCGCACCTGGCTGTTCTCCCGCGTGGTCCGCGCGCACTTCGAGAACGGCTCCGCGCCGTGGTCGCACGCGATGATCTCCGGGTTCATCGTCGACCCCGACCGCAAGAAGATGTCGAAGTCCAAGGGCAACGTGGTCGTGCCCAACCAGATCCTCGACAAGTACGGCGCCGACGCGGTCCGCTGGCGCGCCGCGATCGCCCGCCCCGGCCTGGACTCGCCGTTCGACGAGACCCAGATGAAGGTCGGCCGCCGGCTGGCGATGAAGGTCCTCAACGCCTCCAAGTTCGTGCTCGCGAGCGTCAAGGCCACCGAGCTGTCCAGCCTCGCGATCACCGAGAAGGTCGACTGCGCGCTGATCGGGCGGCTGGCGGGCGTGGTCACCAAGGCCACCGAGGCGTTCGAGCACTACGACTACACCTCCGCGCTCGAGGTCAGCGAGAAGTTCTTCTGGGAGTTCTGCGACGACTACCTGGAGCTGGTCAAGGAGCGCGCCTACGCCGAGGACGGCGGCCAGGCCACCGAGTCCGCCAAGGCCACCCTCGCGGTCGCCCTGGAGGTCCAGCTGCGGCTGCTGGCGCCGTTCCTGCCGTACGTGACCGAGGAGGTCTGGTCCTGGTGGCGCCCCGGCTCGGTGCACCACGCGTCCTGGCCGACGGCCGGCGCGCTGGGCTCGGCCGCGGCCGAGGACGGCCGGATCATCGACTCCGTCGCGGCGGCCCTGGCCGGCATCCGCGGCGCGAAGTCGCAGGCCAAGGTCAACATGAAGACCCCGCTGTCCTCCGTCACCATCGCCGGGCCGGCGAAGCTGGTCGGCGACGCCGAGGCCGCCACGACCGACCTGCGCAACGCGGGCAAGATCGTGGGCGATCTGACCTTCACCGTCGACGACGCGCTGACCGAGCTCGCGGTGACGGCGGAGATCGCGGAGCAGCCCGCCGAGTAGCCGCCGAACAGGCACGTGGGCCACGCCGAAACGGGGCTTAGGCCACGCCGAACAGGCACTTGGGCCACGCCGAAACGGTAGTTGGTCCGCTGCGAGCCGGTGGGCGCCCGATCATCGGGTGCCCTCCGGCTCGTCGCATGCTCGGCGGCGTCAGCTCCTGTGGGCCAGGCCCACAAGTCCCGGCTGGGCGCGCCCCGAGCCCCGGCTCGGCCTGCCCCGAGCCCCGGCTCGGCCTGCCCCGAGCCCCGGCTCGGCCTGCCCTAAGCCCCCGTTCGGCCTGCCCCGAGCCCCGGCTGGGCGTGCCCCTAGCCCCGGCTCGGCCTGCCCCGAGCCCCGGCTCGGCCTGCCCTGAGCCCCGGCTCGGCCTGCCCCAAGCCCCGACTCGCGGGTCGGGCGGGGAAGACGACGAAGGGCCCGGCCCCGGGATCATCCCGGACCGGGCCCTTCGTCGTTGCCCTTCTCGTAGCCCTCCGTCGTGCTCCCACGTCCCGCGGTTGCGGGGCGCGGGGTCAGCGGGTCAGGCGGACTTCTTCTTCTTGGTCTCGCGCAGCTCGAGCGTCGGCGCGACGTCGTCGTCGACGACCTCGCGGGTGACGATCACCTTCTCGACGTCGCCGCGCGACGGAACGTCGTACATGACGTGGAGGAGGACCTCCTCGATGATGGCGCGCAGGCCGCGGGCGCCGGTGCCGCGCTCCATCGCCTTGTCGGCGATGGCCTCGACGGCGTCGTCGGTGAACTCCAGCTCGACGCCGTCGAGCTCGAAGAGCTTGCGGTACTGCTTGACCAGCGCGTTGCGCGGCTCGGTGAGGATCTGCACCAGCGCGGCCCGGTCCAGCTTGCTGACGCTCGCGATCAGCGGCAGGCGGCCGATGAACTCGGGGATCAGGCCGAACTTGGTCAGGTCCTCGGGGCGCACCAGCTGCAGCAGGTCCTCGGCGTCGCGGTCGGACTGCGTCTTCACCTCGGCGGTGAAGCCGAGCGACTTCTTGCCGACCCGCTGCTCGATGATGTGCTCCAGGCCGGCGAACGCGCCGCCCACCACGAACAGGATGTTCGTGGTGTCGATCTGGATGAACTCCTGGTGCGGGTGCTTGCGCCCGCCCTGGGGCGGCACCGAGGCGGTGGTGCCCTCGATGATCTTCAGCAGCGCCTGCTGCACGCCCTCGCCGGAGACGTCGCGCGTGATCGACGGGTTCTCGGCCTTGCGGGCCACCTTGTCGATCTCGTCGATGTAGATGATCCCGGTCTCGGCCTTCTTGACGTCGTAGTCGGCCGCCTGGATGAGCTTGAGGAGGATGTTCTCGACGTCCTCGCCGACGTAGCCGGCCTCGGTCAGGGCGGTCGCGTCCGCGATCGCGAACGGCACGTTGAGCATCCGCGCCAGCGTCTGGGCGAGGTAGGTCTTGCCGCAGCCGGTGGGACCGATCACCAGGATGTTGGACTTGGCGACCTCGACGACCTCGTCCTTGCTGTGCTTGCCGGAGATCGGCTGCACGCCCGCCTGGACCCGCTTGTAGTGGTTGTAGACCGCCACCGCCAGCGACTTCTTCGCCTGCTCCTGGCCGATCACGTACGAGTTCAGGAACTCGAAGATCTCCTTGGGCTTCGGCAGCTCCGCGAGCTCGACCTCGGAGCCCTCGGCGAGCTCCTCCTCGATGATCTCGTTGCAGAGGTCGATGCACTCGTCGCAGATGTAGACGCCGGGGCCGGCGATGAGCTTCTTGACCTGCTTCTGGCTCTTTCCGCAGAACGAGCACTTCAGCAGGTCGCCTCCGTCACCGATGCGCGCCACGGGCGGTCCTCCTCTGGTGTGAACTCCCCGACGGTACCCCCGCCGCCCCCGGAACCGGGGGCGGACACGAGGGGTACGCCGGGGTCGTCATGATTCTTGTTCGGGCGGGGCCGCTCAGGCCAGCGCGGGGGTCTTCAGCGAGGCGAGCACGGAGTCGATCAGGCCGTACTCGATGGCCTGCTCCGCGGTGAGGATCTTGTCCCGCTCGATGTCCCGGCTGACCTCGTCGATCGGCTTGCCGCTGTGGTCGCTGATCATCTTCTCCAGCAGCTCGCGCATCCGGAGGATCTCGTTCGCCTGGATCTCGATGTCCGAGGTCTGGCCGAACGTGCCCTCGGTGTAGGGCTGGTGGATCAGGATCCGGCTGTTGGGCAGCGCCAGCCGCTTCCCGTTCGCGCCGGCCGCAAGGAGGATCGCCGCGGCCGAGGCGGCCTGCCCGATGCAGACGGTCTGCACGTCGGGCTTGATGAACTGGATGGTGTCGTAGATCGCGGTCAGCGCCGTGAACGAACCACCCGGGGAGTTGATGTAGATGCTGATGTCCTGGTCGGGGTTCATCGACTGCAGGCACAGCAGCTGGGCGATCACGGCGTTGGCGACCTCGTCGGAGATCGGCGTGCCGAGGTAGATGATCCGGTCCTCGAAGAGCTTGGCGTAGGGGTCGATGCGCCGGAAGCCGTAGGAGGTCCGCTCTTCCCACTGCGGGATGTAGTAGTTCATGCGTGGACCCTCCTCAGGCCTTCTTGTGGGCCGGGCGGCCCTCGCTGGACGCCTCGCGGGCGCTGGTGATGACCTGGTCGACGAGGCCGTACTCGAGGGCCTCCTGCGCGGTGAACCAGCGGTCGCGGTCCGCGTCCTCGGTCACCTGCTCGACGGTCTGGCCGGTGTGCTCGGCGATCAGGTCCAGCAGCACCTTCTTGATGTGCAGGGACTGCTGCGCCTGGATCTTGATGTCCGACGCGGAGCCGCCCATGCCCGAGGAGGGCTGGTGCATCATGATCCGCGCGTGCGGGAGGGCGTAGCGCTTGCCCTTCGCGCCGGCGCAGAGCAGGAACTGGCCCATCGAGGCGGCCAGGCCCATGCCGACCGTGGCGACGTCGTTGGGGATGTAGTTCATGGTGTCGTAGATCGCCATGCCGGCGTCCACGGAGCCACCCGGGCTGTTGATGTGCAGGAAGATGTCGGCCTCGGGGTCCTCCGCGGAGAGCAGCAGGAGCTGCGCGCAGATGGCGTTGGCGTTCTGGTCGCGGACCTCGGAGCCGAGGAACACGATCCGCTCGCGGAGCAGCCGACTGTAGATGTTGTCGTCGAGCAGGTTGAGGCCCGCCCCACCGTTCATCTGGGGCCGGGCCGTCTCGGGATTCGCAGTCACGTGGCGACCCTAGCCGCCGATCCGCCGCGAGCCACGCGATCCGCGCCTCTGTTCGCCGACAGCGGATTCGGTGGCGCGCCGGGCGCCACCGGGCCGCTCCTCAGGCCAGCCAGCGGCGCAGCGCGCCGAGGGCCTCGGGGTGGTTGAGCAGACCGAAGTGGTCCGTGCGCCCCAGGTGCAGCACCTCCGCGCCGGGGAACAGCTCGCGCCCCGACCGGTCCCGGCCGCGCGCCGACCCCGGCCGCACCAGGAGGTCGCCGAGCACGTGGCCGACCGGGTGCCGCGGCGAGGCGGTCAGCGTGCCGACCACCAGCCGGTACCGCGCGTGCGGCAGGGGCGGAACGTCGTCGGCCAGCCCGTCCGCCAGGTCACGGACACCGGCCGAGCTCGACGCCAGGAACCGGCCCAGCGCGGCGGCCTCAGGCAGCCGCCCGAGCGCCGAGCGCCCGCGCTCGAGGCCGCCGGCGACCGGGGCGCCGAGGTGCGGCGTGCCCAGGGTGACGACGTCGCTGACCCGGGCGGTCCACCCGGCGGCGGCGCCCTCGACGGAGACCGCGGCCGCGGCCCGGAGCAGCAGGCCGCCCATCGAGTGCCCGACCAGCGCGATCCGGGTGACCGGCACCGGCCACTCCTCGACCAGGCGCGCCAGCAGCGAGGCCACGGCGGCGCCGTTGGCCCGCAGCGGCAGGCCGGTGTTGACCCGCAGCGGGAGCGCCGACCAGCCGAGGTCGGTCACCGCCTCGGGATAGGTGACGCCGGTGCGCTCGCGGCCGAACTCCCAGCAGGTCTCGCTCTCGCACAGGCCGTGCACGAAGACGGCCAGCCGGCCCGAGGCGTCGGGGTAGGCCCGGGCCAGGTCGGCCGCGACCGGCGCGACGTCCCTGCCGTGGGCGCGGACCGCGACCGGGATCGCCCACCGGGGGCGCTCCTCGCTGAGCCGGTCCCCGATCAGCCCGTTGACCGCGGCGGTGACGAACCGGCCGCGGGGCGTCGCCTCGAGCGGGGCGCCGAGCCCCGCGGCCGCCGCACGGTCGAACCCGGCCGAGCAGGCGCGCAGGCCGATCCCGGCGCCGCCGTACGCCACGGTCGCGACGCCGGCGTGCGCCTTCCCTACCCAGCGCGCGGTCGGACCGGCGACGCGGTCGGCGGCGCCGTGGATGCGCCGCACCCAGGCCAGGTGGGTCTCCCGGGCCGCGGCGACGCCGAGGTCGGCGGCGACGTCGCTGAGCAGGGAGACGGCGTCGGTGGTGCGCGGGCCCGAGATCGTCATGCCGGCCACTCTAGGATTTCGAGTGCACATCTGTACACCCAAACTTTCCGGCCCCCCGGGCCCAGGAACGACGACGGCGCCGCTCCCCCACGGGGAACGGCGCCGTCGCACGGGCGCGGGCGAAGCTCAGGCCTCGGCCGGCTCCTCGGCGCTCTCCTCGGCGGCGGCCTCCTCGGCCACCGGCTCGGCGATGCTGCCGTCGGGCTGCAGGTTCTTCAGCTCGACCAGGGCGCCGGAGGCGTCCTTGACGGTCGCACCCTCGACGATCAGCGCCAGCGCCTTGCCGCGACGGATCTCGGAGACCAGCTCGGGCACGTGGTTGTGCTCGAGCATGTGGTTCACGAACTCCTGCGGGTCCTGGCCGGAGGCCTGGGCGCGGCGGATCATGTGCTGGGTCAGCTCGTTCTGGTCGACGCCGATCTCCTCCTTGACGGCGATCTCGTCGAGCAGGAACTGAGCGGCGACGGCGTCGCGGACCCGGCGCTCGAGGTCGGCCTCGAACTCCTCCTGGGTCTGACCCTCGTCCTCGAGGTACTTCTCCAGGGTGATGCCGGCGTAGGCGAGCTGCTGCTCGACGCTCTGGCGGCGGGCGTTGAGCTCCTCGGTGACCATGGTCTCCGGCAGCGGGATCTCGACCTGCTCCAGCAGGACCTCGAGCACGGCGTCGCGGGCGGCCGAGGCCTGCTCCAGGCGCTTGCCGCGGGCGAGGCGCTCGCGGACGTCCGCCGTCAGCTCGTCGAGGGTGTCGAACTCCGACGCCTCCTGGGCGAAGTCGTCGTCGAGCTCGGGCAGCTCCTGGACCTGCACCTGCTTGACGGTGACCGCGACCTGGACGTCCTGGCCGACGAGGTCGCCGCTGACCAGCTGCGAGGTGAAGGTGGTGGACTCGCCGGCGGACAGACCGGTCAGGGCCTCGTCGAGGCCCTCGATCATGCCGCCCTTGCCGACCTGGTACGAGAAGTCGGAGACCTCGGCGCCCTCGACGACCTCGTCGTCCTGCGAGGCGGCCAGGTCGATCACGACGAAGTCGTCGGTCTCGACCGCGCGCTCGACGTCGCTGAGCGTGCCGAACCGGGCGCGGAGCGCCTCGACCTGCTCGGTGACGTCCTCGTCGGTGACCTCGAGGTCCTCGACCGACGCCTCGACGGCGTCGTACGCCGGCACGTCGATCTCGGGCTTGACGTCGACCTCGGCGGTGAACTCGAGGCTGTCGTTGTCCTCGAGCTTGGTCACCTCGATCTCCGGCTGGGCCAGCGGGGTGAGGTCGTTCTCCTGGAGGGCCTCGGTGTAGGCCTTCGGGAGCACGGCGTTGATCGCCTCGTCGAGGACGACGCCGCGCCCGACCTGGCGGTCGATCACCTGCGGCGGAACCTTGCCGCGGCGGAAGCCGGGGATGTTGATCTGCTTCGCGATCTTCTGGTACGCCGCGTCGAGGCTCGGCTTGAGCTCCTCGAAGGGCACCTCGACGGTCAGCTTGGCCCGGGTCGGGCTCAAGGTCTCGACGGCGCTCTTCACAGGTGGTTCTCCTACGTGAGTCAGGGGGTTGTGCGGGGCGATCGGGTGTCGTCCGCGTCGGGGCGACAGGACTCGAACCTGCGGTCTCCTGCTCCCAAAGCAGGCGCGCTAGCCACTACGCTACGCCCCGCCAGAAGGACCGCGGGTGGCCCCTCTGAGAGGGGATGACGGGAATCGAACCCGCGTAATCAGTTTGGAAGACTGAGGCTCTACCATTGAGCTACATCCCCGCGTCACGCACGCGTCCGGGGCCACGGCCCAGGTCTCGCCCATGATGCGGGTGCCATGGTGCCACAGGTGACGGCGCCCGCCCCAACCGGCGCCCGCCGCCGGACCGGTCCGCGCCGCCGGGCGGATCCGGCTCAGCCGAGGCGGCGGTGGACCACCAGCAGCGCGCGGTCGTCGTCGGGCGAGCCGACCGAGGAGACCAGCCGGTCCGCGAAGCGGTCCCAGGAGCGCTTGATCAGCAGGCGCTCGGCCGCGCCGAGCATGGCGTCGATGCCGAGCTCGATGTCGCGGCGCGGTCGCTCGACCATGCCGTCGGTGTAGAGCAGCAGCGAGTCGCCGGCGTCCAGCCGGCCGCGGATCGGGGTGTAGACCAGGTCCGGCACCAGGCCCAGCACGGGGCCCTCGGTGCGCAGCGGCTCCCAGCGCCCCGAGCCCGCGTGGCGCTGCACGGCCGGCGGGTGGCCGGCGGTGCGGACCTCGAACGACCCCGTCTCCAGGTCCAGCGAGAGCTGGACGGCGGTGGCGAAGCCCTCCTCCCACTCCCGCTGCAGCAGGTACTCGTTGGCCGCCGGCAGGAACTCGGCCGCCGGGAGCGCGCCGATCAGCCCGCTCATCGCGCCGGAGAGCTGGAGCGCCCGGGTGCCGGCCCGCTCCCCCTTGCCGGAGACGTCGACCATCACCACCTCGAGCTTGCGGCCGAGGTGGCGGCGCGTGGCGACCACGAAGTCGCCGGCGAACGGCGACCCGCCGGCCGAGGAGAGGGCCGACTCGACCAGCCACTCCTCGGGCAGGGGCGGGATCTCGGCCTGCGCCAGGATCCGGTCGCGCAGGTCGACCAGCATCGACTCGCCCTGCAGCCGACCGACGCCGAGCCGCGCCCGGCGCCCGGTGACGACGACGGCCAGGCAGACGGCGTACATCACCCCCAGGGCGGCCACGATCCGCAGCTCGTAGGTCTGCTGCAGGATGGTCGCCGCCGTGAGGCAGAGGATCGTGAAGATCGCGAAGCCGACCATCCGCGCCCGGCTGAGCAGCAGGGTGCCGAGCAGCAGCGGCACCATCAGCGGCGTCACCGGGAAGTCCTGCGGGAAGAGCGCGACGCAGGCGACCAGCGCGATCGACGAGGCCCCGAGGAGGACGGTCAGCCCGGTGTCGGAGCGGAGGAAGCGCCAGCGGGCCCTCAAGTGGCCGCCGCCCGGGACCGGAACGTCGGCTGGCAGCCCGGGCACCAGAACAGGTTGCGCCCGCCGAGCACCTCGGTGCGGACGGCCCGCCCGCAGACGTGGCAGCCCTGGCCGGTCCTCCGGTAGACGTAGACCTCGCCGCCGTGGTCGTCCTTGCGCGGCGGACGCGCCATGGCCTCGGGCGTGTGCTCGGGCCGGACGGTGTCGATCCGCCCGGTGCGCACCCCCTCGGTCATCAGCACCACCAAATCGTCCCAGATCGAGCGCCACTGTGAGACCCGAAGCGTGCGACCGGGGCGCAGCGGGTGGATCCGGTGCCGAAACAGCACCTCGGCGCGGTAGACGTTGCCGACACCCGCCAGAACGGTCTGGTCCATCAGCAGCGTCCCGATGGGCGAGGCGCTCCGGCTGATCCGCGCCCAGGCCCGCTCGGGGTCCGCGTCCGGGCGCAGCGGGTCGGGGCCGGACCGGGCCACGACCGCCGCCCGCTCCGCGCCGGTGACCAGGGCGCAGGTCGTCGCCCCGCGCAGGTCGCCGTACGCCGGCGCGCCGGCCGCGTCCGCCGGCCGGACCAGCCGCAGGCGGACCTGGCCGACCGGCGCGGGCACCTCGTCGACCCCGTCGTGCACCGCGAAGGTGCCGTACAGGCCGAGGTGGACGTGGACGAACCGGTCCTCCGGCAGGCCGTCGCCCGCGAACCGGATGAAGAGCTGCTTGCCCCAGGCCTCGGCGTCGACCAGCGTCGTGCCGTCGACCAGGGCCGCGGAGTCGGCGAAGCGGCCCTGCGGGCTGCCCACGTGGACCCGGCGGCCGCCGAAGACGTCGGTCAGCTCGCGGGCGAGACGGTGGAGGGTGTGCCCCTCAGGCATTCGGCGCCGGCGGCGGGGCGTCGAGCGCCGAGGACGGCAGCGGCGGGAGCACCCGGGTGTCCTCGTAGGCCGCCATCTGGCCGATGCGGCGCACGTGCCGCTCGTCGCCGGGGAACGGGGTGGCCAGGAAGACCTCGACCAGGCGGGTCATCTCGTCCAGGGAGTGCATCCGGCCGCCGACGGCGACCACCCACGCGTCGTTGTGCTCGCGGGCCAGGCTCGCGGTCTCCTCCGACCAGGCGAGCGCCGCCCGGATGCCCTTCACCTTGTTGGCCGCGATCTGCTCGCCGTTGCCGGAGCCGCCGATGACGACGCCCAGGCTGTCCAGGCCGGCGGCGCGGTCCTCGGCCACACCCTCGGCCGCCCGCAGGCAGAAGACCGGGTAGTCGTCGACGGCGTCGTAGACGAACGGGCCGTGGTCGACGGGCTCGTAGCCGTGGTCGGTGAGCCAGCCGATGAGGTGGGACTTCAGTTCGAGGCCGGCGTGGTCGCAGCCGAGATGCACGCGCATGGCGTCATCCTCTCATCGGCCGCCGACGCCCCCGGACCGGCCCGGCCCCCGCCGGAACGGGCGCCGCGGCCCCGCGACCCCGGTTCCCCGGGACCCGGGCCTCAGAACTGGTGCAGGCGCCGGGCCGCCTCGGCGACCGACCCGCTCATCGACGGGTACACGGTGAACGCCTGCGCGAGCTGGTCGGCGGTCAGCGACTCGGCCACCGCCAGCGCCACCGGGTGGATCAGCTCGCTGGCCCGCGGCCCGACCACGACGCCCCCGACCACGATCCCGATGCCGGGCCGACAGAACAGCTTCACGAAGCCGTCGGTCACACCCTGCATCTTCGCCCGCGGGTTCCCGCGCAGCGGCAGCATCACCGTCTCGGCCTGGATCTCGCCGGCGTCGATCGCGCGCTGGGAGGCGCCGACCGTGGCGATCTCGGGGGCGGTGAAGACGTTGGAGGCCACGTTGCTCAGGTTGAGCGGCTGCACGGCGTCGCCGAGGAAGTGCCACATGGCGATCCGGCCCTGCATCGCGGCCACCGAGGCGAGCATCAGCACACCGGTGCAGTCGCCGGCGGCGTACACGCCGCGGGCGGAGGTGCGCGAGACCCGGTCGACGTTGATGAAGCCGCCGTCCTTGAGGATCACGCCGGCCTCCTCCAGGCCGATCCCCGCGGTGTTGGGGATCGACCCCAGCGCCAGGACGCAGTGCGAGCCGGTCACCTTCCGGCCGTCGGAGAGGGTCACCGTGACCACGTCGCCGTCGCGGGTCACCGACTGCATCCGCGACCGCGACAGCACGGTCATGCCGCGCCGCCGCAGCACGTCCTCCAGCACCTGCGCGGCGTCGGCGTCCTCGCCGGGCAGCACGCGGTCGCGCGAGGAGACCAGGGTGACCGGGATGCCGAGGGACTGGTAGGCGCTGGCGAACTCCGCGCCGGTGACGCCCGAGCCGACCACGATCAGCTCGCTGGGCGTCTCGTCGAGGTCGTAGACCTGCTCCCAGGTGAGGATCCGCTCGCCGTCGGGCATCGCGGTCGGCAGCACCCGCGGCGACGCGCCGGTGGCGACCAGGACCGCGTCGGCCTCCAGCCGCTCCTCGCCGCCGTCCGGGGTCGCCGCGACCACCGTGCCCGGACCGTCGAGGCGGCCCAGGCCGGGCAGCACCCGCACGCCCTCGCGCTCCACCCGGCGCGCGATGTCGGCCGACTGCTGCTCGGCCAGCCGCTTCACCCGCTCGTTGACGCCCTTCAGGTCCACCCGCGCCGTCGCCGGGTCGCCCTCCGCGTCGCGGAAGCCGATCCCCAGCTCGTGGGCCTCCTGCATCTCCGCCATCAGCTCGGCCGTGGCGATCAGCGTCTTGCTCGGGACGCAGTCGGTGAGCACCGCCGAGCCGCCGAGGCCGTCGCGGTCCACGATGGTGACCTCGGCGCCCAGCTGCCGGGCGACCAGCGCCGACTCGTACCCGCCGGGGCCGCCCCCGATGATGACCACCCGCGACGGCGTCTCGGCGTGCGTGCTCGACATGGCGGGCGTCCTCCTGGGCGGCGCGGGTACGGCGGGTGCTGCGGGTGGGTCAGAGGTTGATCATGTGGCCGGCGATCCCGTGGATCGCCTCCTTGACCGCCTCGGAGAGGGTCGGGTGCGCGAAGACGTTGCGCCCGATCTCGTCCGCGGTCAGGTCCCACTTCTGCGCCAGCGTCAGCGCGGGCAGCAGCTCGGTCACGTCCGGGCCGATCATGTGCGCGCCGAGGATCTCGTTGTGTTCGGCGTCGGCGACGATCTTCACGAAGCCGACGGCCTCGCCCAGGCCCTGCGCCTTGCCGTTGGCCGAGAACGGGAACGTCGAGGTCTTGACGTCGTACCCGAGGTCCTTGGCCTGCTGCTCGCTGTAGCCGAAGGAGCCGATCTGCGGCTGGCAGTAGGTCGCGCGCGGCACGAAGTCGTACTCGACCGGCATGGTCTCGGCGCCGGACATGGTCTCGGCGGCGACGATGCCCATCGCCTCGGCGACGTGGGCCAGCATCATCTTCGAGGTGACGTCGCCGATGGCGTAGACGCCCTCGACGTTGGTGCGGCAGTACTCGTCGATCGCGATCGCGCCGCGCTCGGTCAGCTGGACGCCGGTGGCCTCCAGGCCGTAGCCCTCGGTGCGCGGCGCGAAGCCGAACGCGGCCAGGAACTTGTCGGCCTCGAGCACCTGCTCCTCGCCGCCGGCGGCGGGCGCGACGCGGACCTTCACGCCGGAACCGGTGTCCTCGACGCCCTTCACCGCCGTGGAGGTCATCACCTTCACGCCGAGCTTCTTGTAGTGCTTGGCCAGCTCCTTGGAGACGGCCGCGTCCTCGGTCGGGACCATCCGGTCCAGGAACTCCACGATCGTGACGTCGACGCCGAAGTTCTTCATCACGTAGGCGAACTCGACGCCGATCGCGCCGGAGCCGCCGATGATGACCGAGCCGGGCAGGTTCTCGTCGAGGATCTGCTCCTCGTAGCTGACGATGTTCCTGCCGTTGACCTCGACGCCCGGGACGGTGCGGACCGTCGCGCCGGTGGCGATGATCATGTTGTCGCAGCTGTAGGAGGCGACGGAGCCGTCGTCGCCCTTCACGTCGACCGACTTCGGGCCGGTCAGGGTGCCCCAGCCGTCGATCTCGGTGATCTTGTTCTTCTTCATCAGGTAGTGGACGCCCTTGACGATCCCGGCGCTGACCTGGCGCGAGCGCGCGTGGGTCGGGCCGAACGCCATCGTCGCGTCGCCCTCGATGCCGTACTTGGCCTTCTCGTGGGTGAGCGTGTGCGCCAGCTCCGCGTTCTTCAGCAGCGCCTTGGACGGGATGCATCCGACGTTGAGGCAGACACCGCCCCAGTACTTCTTCTCGATCACGGCGACGGACTTGCCGAGCTGTGCGGCGCGGATCGCGGCGACGTACCCACCGGGGCCGGCACCGAGGACGAGGACATCGAAGTGGGTCACGGTCCACAGCCTAGTCAGCCCGGTCCCGTCGTACGGATGTGCAGGGGGCACTAACCTGACGCCGTGACCGTCTACGCCGCCTACGGGACCAACCTCGATCCCGCCCGGATGGGCGAGCGCTGTCCCCACTCCCCGCTCCAGACCACCGGCTGGCTGACCGGCTGGCGGCTCACCTTCGGCGGCGAGGAGCACGGCTGGGACGGCGCGCTGGCCACCATCGTCCCGGACCCGCTGGAACAGGTCTTCGTCGCCGTGTACGACGTCACGCCGGCCGACGAGGGCGCGCTGGACCGGTGGGAGGCCGCCGACTCCGGGCTCTACCGGAAGACCAAGGTGCGGATCTCCACGCTGGCCGGCGAGGTCGTGGCGTGGACCTACGTGCTGGACGCCTACGAGGGCGGCCTGCCCTCCGCGTCCTACCTGGGCGTGCTCGCCGACGCGGCCGAGGCCGCCGACGCGCCGGCCGACTACGTGGCCGCGATGCGCCGCCGGGCCTGCCGCTCGACCGGGCTCTGAGCGCGGGGCCGACCCACACGCCGCGACGTGGCCGGTCCGGTCACGCGGGACTAGAGTCGAGGATCGTGACCGAGCAGACCTCGCCGTACGCCCTGGCCGACCAGGCCGCCGCCCGCCTCGCCGAGCTGACCGGCGTGGCCCGCCACGACGTGGCTCTCGTGCTGGGATCGGGGTGGCTGCCGGCGGTGGACGCCCTGGGCGAGCCGACCGCCGAGATCTCGACCACCGACCTGCCCGGGTTCAGCGCAGCGGCGGTGGCCGGGCACAGCGGCAAGATCCGCTCCGTGCGCGCCGGCGACCGCAACCTGCTGGTCTTCCTCAGCCGCACCCACTACTACGAGGGCAAGGGCGTGGCCGCGGTCGTGCACGGGGTGCGGACCGCGGCCGCCGCCGGCTGCCGGGCGATCGTGCTGACCAACGGCTGCGGCGGGCTCAAGGAGACCTGGAGCCCCGGGCAGCCGGTGCTGATCAGCGACCACATCAACCTGACCGGCCGCTCCCCCATCGTCGGCGCGAACTTCGTCGACCTCACCGACCTGTACTCCGCCCGGCTGCGGGAGATGTGCCGCGAGGTCGACCCGACGCTCGACGAGGGCGTCTACGTGCAGTTCCCCGGCCCCCACTACGAGACCCCGGCCGAGGTCCGGATGGCCGGCATCATCGGCGGCCACCTGGTCGGGATGAGCACCACGCTGGAGGCGATCGCCGCCCGCGAGGCCGCGATGGAGGTGCTCGGCATCAGCCTGGTCACCAACATGGCCGCGGGCATCACCGGGGAGCCCCTCAGCCACGACGAGGTGATGGAGGCCGGCCGCGCCGCCGCCAGCCGGATGGGCGACCTGCTCGGGCGGATCGTGCCGCGCATCTGAACCCCGATTGCCGAGTTGGGGGAAAACGACCTCCGAGTTGCGGCGCAGCGACGGCCTGGCCGTCGCTGCGCCGCAACTCGGAGGTCGTTTTCCCCCAACTCGGCTGATGGGTGTCAGTCGGCCGAGCGCGCGGCGGCGCTAGCCTGACCCGGTGCCGAAGATCGTCGGGAGCTCACTCGCGGACCACCGCGAGCAGGTGCGCCAGCGGATCTTCGACGCCTTCGCCGAGGCGATGGCCGAGCGCAGCTTCGACGCGATCTCGATGGCCGACCTGGCCCAGCGGGCGGAGATCGGCCGCACCGCGATCTACCACCACTTCCCCGACCGGGAGGCGGTGCTGGTCGCGTTCGCCTCCCACGAGACCGACGCGTACGTCGACGAGCTGACCGCCGCGATCGCGGAGGCCGACGACCCGGAGTCGATGCTGCGCACCTACGTGCGCCACCACCTCGCGGCCGGCGAGAAGTTCCACATGGGGCTCGGTCCCAGCCTGGCCGGCCACCTCTCGGAGGACTCGCGGCTGGAGATCCGGCAGCACGTGCGCGCCGTCGAGGACGTGCTGCGCGGGATCGTGGTGGCCGGCCGGGACGCCGGCGCGTTCCGGGTCGAGGACGTCGACGCCACGCTCTCCCTCGTCCATGCATGCCTGAACCCCCGGCACCTCCCGCCCGCAGCGATCGAGGAGTTCGTGCTGCGGGCGGTCGGCGCCGGGGGTCCGGCGTAGCCCCGACATCCGGGGCGTCAGCGGGGTCAGCGGGTCACTTGCGGACCTTGAAGGTGCGCGTCAGCTTCGCGGCCTCGAACCCGGCGTTGCCCAGGTAGCGCACGCTCAGCGTCGCCTTGCCCTTCTTCGACCGCGGGAGCCTCACCGTGACCTCACCACCGCGGACCACCTTGGTGACGACCTTCTTCGGGGCGCCCTTGGCCTGGTAGGAGACGCGGACCTTGCCCTTCGGCGTCGCCGAGGCGCAGGTGGAGCGGACCTTGGCGAGGACCGAGCCGGCCTTCATGACGCGGGGACGCTTGACCGTGGCGCGCAGCCCGACCGGCGACTTGCTGGTCAGCGCCGCGGTGTCGATCGCGAGCGGGGTCTCCGTGTCCTGCGTGGCGTTGGAGTGGGCGTGCGCCTGCCAGGTGTAGACGGCGTAGTCGGTGGCCGGGTCGACGTCGGCCGGGTCGACGGTGAGCGCGCTCGTGAACGCGCCGCCCACGATCCGCGACGGCATCACCCAGTCGGTGGCCAGGAACGCGCTCTCCTCCTCGCGGGAGTCGACCTCCGGCAGGCCGCCGGCCGGCGCGACGCCGACGTAGACGCCGGCGTCGCCGGGGTTGGTGACCGCACGGAAGCCGTCGCCCGTGGCGAGGACCTCGACGCCCTTGACCGAGGTGCAGGTCGTGGCGACCTCGACCGACGGCGTCGCGGTCTCGACCGCGAAGCTGAACGGCGACGGGGTGCGGTCGGCCTCCTCGTTGATCTGCGTGACGTAGGGGAACGCCGGGACCGCCGAGTCGGCCTCGTCGTCGCCGTCCACGAAGTCGATGAGCTCGGCGGCCCAGGTGCCGTCGAGGCCGGTCCAGGTGACGCCGGCGCCCTCGGCGACACGGTCCCCGGCGGAGTTGCCGGCGAGGTCGACCAGGTCGACCCGCTCGGGCGCCCGGTGGGTCACGCTGTCGTCGTACGCGATCGGGTAGCTGCCCGGCGCCATGCCGTAGCTGACCAGCCCACTCACGGTGCCGTTGCCGTCGGCGTCCAGCTCGGCGTGGAGGTCGCCGATCTTGAGCCACGAGCCGCTGGTGGTGGCGAAGTTCACCGAGGTGCCGGAGAACTCCAGGTCCGCCGAGCCGTCGGCGTGCACGGCGCCGCCGGTGGCCGCCCAGGAGCTGATCCGGGTCTCGGCGTCGAACGCCGCCGGTGCTCCGTAGCCGGCCGCGTAGGGGTTCGGCCGACCCATGCTCGCGGAGTTCAGGTAGGTGGAGACACCCCAGGAGGCGGTGCCGGCGACGACGTCGTCGGTGACGGCGGCCTGCGCCGGGGCGGTCGGCAGCAGTGCCAGGCCGGCGGCGGTCAGGCCGGCCGCGGTGGTGGCGGCGACGGCGCGCCGCGGGAGCGAGCGGCGCTCGGTGGTGCTGGACATGGTGGTGATTCCCTTCTCGTGGGGTGCCCGGTTCGGCAGGCAGGAGCGGTGCCCGCGAACGCGGGCGGAGGGTGGTTCAGGGGCGCCGGGCCGTGGCGCCGGCGGGGACCAGGAGCAGGCCGGCGGCCGCGAGCAGCAGCCCGCCGCCGACCCACCACATCCAGGCCCGCGGATCGGCTGCGTCCGGTACGGCGACGCGCGCGCCGGCCAGGCGGACCTCGGTGGTCACCGGGCGCGGCCCGGCGCCG
>NZ_JBEGDJ010000033.1:0-47720 GCF_040191335.1 Nocardioides sp. YIM 152588
GCTTCGGCGATGCCGGGTTGAGTGCTGACACCGTGTACCGGTACCGGGTCCGGGCGGTCGACGCCGCGGGGAACGTGGGTGACTACTCGAACGTCGCGAGCGCGACCACGCCCGCCGCGCCGGACGTGGCGGCGCCGACCGCGCCGGCGGCGCTGAGCGCCGTGGCCACGCCGAGCGGCCCCATCGACCTGACGTGGGACCCGTCGACGGACGACGTGGGCGTCGCCGGGTACCGGGTCGAGCGGTGCACGGGCTCCGGGTGCACCGACTATGCCGAGATCGGGCAGCCGTCGACGACGGCGTACACCGACTCGGCCACCCAGCCGTCGACCGTGTACCGCTACCGGGTGCGGGCCGAGGACGCGGCGGGGAACCTCAGCCCCTACACGAACGTCGTGGCCGCGACGACCGCCGGCCTGCCCGACACGACCCCGCCGACGGCACCGAGCGGCCTCACCGTGACGGTCGGCTCCAGCACCTTGCTGAACGTGGCGTGGACGGCGTCCACCGACGACGTGGGCGTCGACTCCTACGTGGTCGAGCGCTGCCAGGGGACGGCCTGCGCGACGTTCGACCCGGTCGCCACGCCGACCGCGACCTCCTACGCCGACGGCGACGTCGTCCCGGATGCGAGCTACAGCTATCGGGTGATGGCGGTCGACGCGGCAGGCAACGCCAGCGACTACTCGGCGGTGGCGTCGGCGTCGACGCCGCCCGCGCCGACGGGGCCGCCAGGGCTCGTCGCGGGCTGGTCGTTTGACGAGGCTTCCGGATCGACGGTCGCGGACCTGTCGGGCAACGGGAACGACGGCGCGGTCCTGGGCGGGACCTCGTGGGTGTCTGGCAAGTACGGCGGTGCCCTGTCGTTCGATGGTGCGAGCGGTCGGGTGAGCGTGCCGGCGTCGGCATCGTTGGACCTGTCCTCGGCGATGACGTTGATGGCGTGGATCGAGCCGACGGCGTCGCAGAGCGGGTGGCGCACCATCATGCAGCGCGAGACGGATGCCTACTTCCTCAACGCCAGCAACTCGACGGGGGCGCTGCGGCCCTCCGGCGGCGGAACGATCGGCGGCGGCGCGGCCTTCGTCACCGGTACGACGGCGAGCCCGGTCGGGCAGTGGACCCACGTGGCGTTGACCTATGACGGGGCCGAGCTCCGGTTGTACGTGAACGGTCAGCTCGCCGCGTCGTCGCCGAAGGGCGGCGCCGTGCAGAGCACGTCGAATCCCCTCTCCATCGGCGGCAACAGCCCCTACGGCGAGTACTTCCAGGGCCTGATCGACGAGGCGCGGGTCTACGACCGGGCGCTGTCGGCCGCCGACGTCCAGGCGGCGATGGCCACACCTCTGAGCTGAGCCCCGACCCGGAGCCGAGGGACTGTGTCGTGCGGTCCGGCGTCAGCCGTCGGCTCCGGTCGACCCGGGAGTGCCGTCCGCGATCCGGTCTATCATCGCCCGGCGCTCGGCCAGGGTGAACCGCTCCGTCGACTGGATCGCCACCCCGACCTGGCCGGGTGTGAAGCCGTCGAGGAACCCCTCGACGCCGTCGCTGGTCGTCAGGTCGTAGAACCACCCGGCATGCACCAGGTCGTCGGCCGTGCGGCAATGGCCGGACTCGTCGTCGCCGAGCACCAGGTCGGCGAAGATGCCGTAGAGGATGTACTCGGAGAACCGCTGCTGACGCGCGATCACCCGGTCCCACCGGCGGCCAGCCACCTCCGCGAGACGGCGCTGCAGGCGGAGCACGTTGGAACGGCGCCACGTGATCAGGTTGCCGATGTAGTCGGCGCCCGTGTACCCGCTGACGCTCAGCCCCAGGAGCCTCGCGCTGACGTCGTGCCATCGGATGTGGCTCGGCAGGTCCGCGGTGGCGCCGGCGACGCGGTAGAGGCGGACCGAGCCCGCGCGTGCGAGGTGCTCGAGCGTCAGGGGAGCCACCAGGACGATGTCGCTGTCGGCGAAGACGACGATCTCGCGGTCGGTGATGGCATCCGCGGACAGCTTGACGATCTGCTGGATGATCCATCCGCGGGCGACGCCACGCGGTGTCACCCAGATCTCCCGCACCTGGCGGCTGAACCGCCCGATCGTGATCCGTCGCGGGGCGGGGATCTTCCGGTAGCCGCGGGGGAGCACGGACTCGACCGCGATGACGCGACGCGACGGCCCCGCAAGGGGCTCGAACAGGGCGAGGTCCGACCGCGGGACGACGAGCACGTGCTCGGCGCCGTCGGGCAGGTGTGCGTCCACGCTGCGGCAGAGCTCCTGCGCGATCGCCAGGTCGCCGCGATAGCTCACGGTGACGATCGAGACGTCCGCCGAGGTCAGTGGCTCCGTCGGAGCCCCAGGAGCTTGCTGGTCGTTCACACGGTTCTCCTCCCGTCGCGTGCGACCGCGCCTGGCTGCCGCCCTGGCCCCCGCCAGGACTCTAGCCAGGTGTCGTCGGCGCGGCGCCTGATCCGGCCCCAGCCCGTTCCCGATTCGACCCCGTGCTCGACAGTCCCCGCAGGCAGGTCGTCCACGCCATCCCCGAAATGGGTGATCGGGCAACGGGGGGTGGGCCGAATCGGCCGAAACCTCTTGGAGACTGGCGCGCAACGGGAATGGCGATCGGGGGCAGGGCGTGGACTTCTGGCACAGGATGATCGCTCTCGTGCGCCGGCCATCGGTCCTGATCCCGGCGCTGGTGGTGGCGTCGACCCTGGCGGCGCTCGCCTACGTCGCGACTCCGCCCCGCTACGTCTCGAGCGCCACCCTGGTGATGGCCACCACCGAGTACGGCAGCACCGAGTACGACGACCCCGGCATCCCGGCGAACCTCACCAACCCCATGCTGAACTTCGCGGACAGCCTGCGTACGGCGGCGGCGATCCTGATCAGGGCGATGAACACGCCGGAGGTCTTCGACGCCCTCGGCGTCGAGGGCGGCACCACGTTGGTGATCGGTGACGGGAGCGCGGATCCCCAGCTGCTCGGGGTGAACGGTCCCTTCGTCTCGCTGTCAGCGACCGGCTCCTCGCCGGAGGAGGTGGAAGCACTGCTGCGTCGGGCGGAGGAGATGATGATGTCGAACCTCCGTGAGTGGCAGTCCAAGCTCAAGGCACCCGAGCGCACGTTCGTCACCCTGGCCGAGGTAGTGCCGCCGAGCGAGCCCGAGGCGGACCGCTCGAGGACGATCCGCAGGGTCGTCTTCGCGTTCCTCGCCGGCCTGGTGATGGGCCTGGGCGGTGTCTACGTGACCCAGCGGCTGATCGCCCTGCGGCGGCGCATACGCCCGGGGACCGATGACGACGATGCCGATCGAACGGAGGCCGTCCCGGTCGGTGGGCTCGGCGACCGCGATGGCGATGGCGCGGTCCGGGATGAGCCGGGCGAGGGCGGCCGGGCCGAGGACCGGCCGACCGCGGTGCGAGCCCGCGGTGGGTGATCTCGTCCCGTCGCGGGACCGCGGGCGCACGCCCGCCGCCCGCCGCGTGGACCCGGTCACGCCGGCGGTTCCGGTGCCGGCCGTCCCAGGAAGCCGCCGCATCCGATCCCGCTGCGCGGCGATCAGCTGAACGGAGAAGGTGATGGATTTCTGGCAGACCGTGCTGGTGGTCTTCCGCCGGTGGTACATCGCCCTGCCGGTCTTCCTCGGGACGCTGCTCCTGTCGACGCTCGCCTATGGGGCTTCCCCGACCGTCTTCCAGTCGAACAGCGTGCTGGTGCTGACCACGCCCGTCGAGGGCGGCACCCAGTCCGGCTCGGTGGACGATCGGTCGCGGGTCAGCTACACCAACCCGCTGCTGAGCTTCTCCTCCAGCCTCAACCTCACGGCGACGCTGCTGATCCAGGAGATGCAGAACCCCCAGACGGCCGCGGCCCTCGGCGTACGGCCCGGCGGCTCCCTCGACTACGTGGTGAACAACGGGACGTCCAACCCCGAGCTCCTCCAGACGGGGCCCTTCGTCTTCATCTCGGCGACGGGGCCGACGCCGGGCCTCGCCCAAGAGATGGCGGAGCGGGTCGCCGATCGGGTCGCGGACGACCTCGCGCGCCGGCAGCGGGAGCTGAAGGCTCCGCGGTCGACACACATCGGGATCGAGCGAGTCGTCTCGGCGACGCCCGCGCAACCGCTGATCGGCAGCTCGCGGAGAGCCGCCGCGGCGTCGCTCGCGCTCGCTGCCTTCCTGACGCTGGCCGCGGTGTACGGGGCCGACAGCTTCTTCGAGTGGCGGAGCAGGCGCCGGAACCGACGCGGGCCCGCGCCGAGCGGAGCGGGCGTCGAGCCGCCGGCCGAGGCGGACGACCCGGTGCGGGCGGGCGCGGGCGTCTCGTCGGGGAGCCCGCTGCCACCCGACGATGCTCCTCGGCACCGGGGCTCCACATGAGGCTGCGGAACCCCGCGCGGCCACCGGCGACGCGCGCGGGCGTGATCGCCGGGGGACGCACGGCGGACATGGCGACCATCCTCGCCATCTTCGTGGCGCTGCAGTTCCTGCTGCCCTCGAAGCTGGTCCTCGGGATGCTCCCGGTCTCGCTGTCGCCGGCGTCGTTGCTCGCATTGTCCATCGGGCTGCTCTGGCTCTGCGCCCAGATGACCACGACGCTCGGTGCCGCCAAGGGGCGCAACCCCGTTCGGACGATGCTGTTCTGCTACGCCATCGCGCTCGTCGCGTCCTACGGCAGCGCCAGCTTCGGGTACCTCGCGGCCGACGAGCGTGACAACAGCGACCACGCGATCGTGATCGTGTTCTCGCTGATCTTCGTGGCGCTCGCCGCGTGCGACGGGATCCGGACGCGCGAGCGGGTGTACTTCCTGCTGCGCGTCATGGTCGTCTGCGCCGCACTCGTCGGGATCGTCGGCATCCTGCAGTTCCTCGTCGGGTTCGACCTCACGGCCCACATGCAGCTGCCGGGAACGTACTTCTCCAACGACTACTCGGCCGTGAGCAGCCGCGCCGGGCTGCGCCGCGTCGGGGCGACCACCACCCATCCGATCGAGTACGCGGTCTTCAGCGCGATGATGCTGCCCCTCGCGGTGCACCTGGCGTTCCGGAGTGCGTCCGCGGGACGCTCCCCCCGGTTCTGGTGGGCGTGCGTCGGTGTGATCGGGACGGGCGTGCTCTTCGCGGTGTCGAGGTCGGGCATCGTCGCCTTCGCGAGCGCGGCCATCGTCCTGGTCATCGGATGGCCGGCGCACCGTCGCAAGCTGATGATCGGCGTCGGTGTCGCGCTCCTCGTGGCGATGAAGCTCGTCGCACCCGGCCTGCTGGGCACCTTCGTCGGTCTCTTCCGGAACGCGGGCAACGACACCAGCATCTCCTGGCGCACCCACGACTACGCGACCGCTCGCGAGCTGATCGCCCAGCACCCGTGGCTCGGCCGAGGCATCGGGACGTGGTACGCGCCGAAGCACGAGGTCTTCGACAACCAGTACCTCGGTGCGCTCGTCGAGACCGGCATCCTCGGGTTGGTGACCTTCCTGGGGATCCTGGTGGCGGCGGTCTATGCCGCGTGGCGGGTCCGGTCGCTGGCGCGGACCCATGCCGCGTCGCTTCCGACGGCCGAGTGGGACCGGGACCTGGCGCTGGCGCTGGTGGCGGCGATCGTCCCGGTGTTCCCGGCCTACGCGACCTTCGACTTCGCCGCCTTCCTCACCGCGACCTCGCTGGCCTACCTCCTGGTCGGGATCAGCGGGGCGCACCTCCGGATCGTGCGCGACGAGGTCGAGGGCGTGCCGATCGATCCGTACGCCGTCCGCTGAGCGACGCGCCGAACGCCGTCCGGGCGCCCCGGCTCAGATGCGGTGCAGCATCTCGTCGAGGGCTCCGCCGTCCTTGAGGGCGTTGATGCGCTCGAGGCGCACGAAGGTCCGCTCGAACTGCTCGCTGGTGAGCCCGTACTGCTGCATCTGCTGCGCGAGCTGGTCGATGCCGTCCGGCACGGTCCACTGCGGGCGGAACGCCGGCAGCAGTCGGCCGATCTTGCCGAAGTCGACGCGGTAGTCGCGCTTGTCCGCGGAGGCGCCCGCCGCGAAGGTGACCGGTGCTCCGGTCTTCTCGGCGACGGCCTCGGCGATCGTTCGGATCTGCACGACGTCCTCGTCGCGTCCCACGTTGAACGCCTGGTCGTGGACCACCGACCGGTCGGCGGCCAGCATGGCGAGGAACGCGCGGCTGATGTCCTCGGCATGGACCAGCGGGCGCCAGGGCGAGCCGTCGCTCTGCAGGCGCACCTCGCCCCGGGTCAACGCGGTGCCGGTGAGGTTGTTGACCACGATGTCGGCCCGCAGCCGCGGGCTGGCGCCGTAGGCGGTCGCGTTGCGCAGGTACGTCGGGCTGAACGCGTCGTCGGCGAGCTTGCTGATCAGCTCCTCGGCCATCACCTTGCTGGCGCCGTAGGGCGTCACCGGGTTGAACGGGCTCTCCTCGGTCACGGCGTCGTCACCGGCGGCGCCGTACAGCGAGCAGGAGGAGGAGAAGAGGTAGCGCGGCACGCCGGCGTCGCGGGCAGCCTCGGCCAGGTGCGCCGCGCCGAAGGCGTTGACCGAGAACGTCGCATCGGCGTTCAGGTGGCCCACCGGGTCGTTGGAGATCGCCGCGAGGTTGATCACCGCGTCGAAGCCCGCGAGGTCCGCGCCGGTCTGGTCGCGGATGTCCCCGGTGCGCGACTCGTAGCCGGTCGGCTGGGGGCCGAAGTCGCATCCGTCGTACCAGCCGGCATCGAGTCCGACCACCTCGTGGCCGGCCTCCAGCAGCATCGGCACCAGGACGGCGCCGATGTAGCCGCGGTCGCCTGCAACCAGAACACGCATCCACTGCACCTTTCGTCCGGGGCGCGTGGCGCCCCACCGTGATCCGACTCTCAGCCGCCGTAGATCGCGTGCGCCAGCAGTTCGTCCGGCACACCCACGTCGTACGGTGCGATGACGTCGGCGGGCAGGCGCTCCAGGTCCGAGACCCGCAGGTAGTCGCGCATCGTGGTCCCCGTGCAGTGGGAGTCGACGTTGACCGCGCCGCGGCCCGTCTCCACGTCGGCCCGGTGCACGACGCGGAAGTCGACGCTGATCCGGGTCCGACCCGAGGTGTTCGGGACGGAGGAGTGCAACTGCGCGCCGGAGAAGACCATCACCCCGCCGACGGGCGGCACCGGTCGGATCTGCGGGTCCAGGTCGACCGGCTCCTCCGGCTTGGGCTGGTCACGCGTGTCCACGCCGATCTGCGATGCGGCGATCGCTCGGCTGTCGCGGTTCCAGGCGTAGTAGTTGTACCGCGCGCTGCCGTTCGCGATGCCCCGGTCGAAGTACTGCGGGTGGAAGGCGACGACGTTGTCGGGCGTCACGTCGTAGATCGGGAGCCACCAGTTCACCTGCATCATCGGCGCCGAGTACCACGTGTCGCGGTGCGGGTGGAAGGCGTACGCGATGCCGGTCGTCAGGTAGCTGTCGGATGTCGAAGTGCGCAGCCTCGGCACGTCGAAGTAGGTCAGCTCGGGGTCGCAGCCCTGCTCGACCAGGATCTCCCGCAGGTGCGTCTTCGACTCGGGGTGGTGGATGAACGCGGGCTTGAGGGCCCCCAGCACGGTGGCGTAGTCGGCCACATCCATCTCGTACTGGGCCGTCTCCGGGTCGAGGCCGCCGAAGGCGTCCTCGATCATGCCGCGGGTGAACGAGACGAACGCGTCGATCGCCGCGGAGTTCGTGTGGACATAGATGTCGCCGGTGTAGAGGCCGGCGCGCCGATCATCGTCGGAGCACTGCGGGTCGACGATCACACTGGTCACCTTGGCCTCCAGCCACTCGGACTCTGTTGCCGTTGTCGTCATCACAGTCGACGGCCGCCGAAACTCCACGGCGCGGTCTCCCGATTACCTGAGATTGGGGACCGTGTCCGCGGCTCGGGGGCGGTGCCCCGCAGCGGGCGCAAACGGGTGTGAAGCGGCCGCCCAGCGGCGATACTGCGGTCGTGGATCTCGAGCTGTCGGGCAAGCGGGCGTTCGTCACCGGCGGGAGCCGCGGCATCGGTCTGGCGATCGCGCGCGCTCTGGCGGCCGAGGGTGCTGTCGTCACGATCGGGGCCCGCTCGCGTGAGGGGCTGACCCACGCGGTGCAGACCCTCGCTGGCGAGGGTCTGGCCGTGAGCCCGGTGGTGGTGGACGTGACGGACTCCGCTGCGCTGGAGGACGCCGTCCAGGGCTCGGCGGAGGCTCAGGGCGGCCTGGACCTCCTGGTCGCCAACGCGGGCGGGGCCAGGGGCGGAGGGCTGCAGAGCTCGACGCCCGAGGACTGGATGCACACGTTCGGCATCAACGTGGTCCACGCGGCGACCGCGATCCGGGCGGCGGTGCCGTGGCTGGCGGCATCCGGGCAGGGGGCGGCGGTGGTGATCGCCTCGATCAGCGGCTGGAAGTCACGGGCGAGCTCGTCGTACGCCGCGGCGAAGGCGGCCGAGATCCACCTCGCGCCCGCCCTCGCCGTCGAGCTGGCGAGGGAGAGGATCCGGGTCAACGCGCTCAGCCCGGGGTCGGTGATGTTCGACGTCGGGCGGTGGGCGTCGACCCGCGCCGCGGACCCGGTCGCCCACGACCGGTTCGTGGCCGACAACCTGCCGTGGGGACGTTTCGTCACTGCGGAGGAGGTCGCCGACGCCGTCTGCTTCCTGCTGAGCCCGCGTGCCAGTGGCATCAACGGCGCCCACCTCGCCGTCGACGGGGCGCAGGACAGACCCACCGATCGGCCGGTCTATCCCTGACCCGGCGGCAGGCCGGTTCCACCGGCACCCGGCTACCGCAATGTGAGTATCTGCCCCCGGCCGGGGCGACGCCGCTCGGCCGAGGACCTAAGTTGCCCATGGACGCTCCGGTCCGGTCCGGTGGGTCTTGTGCGGGGATCGCTAGGGGGACCTGTGAGGCTCAGGGACGATGACGTCACGTGGCGCGAGATCGATGGCGAGATGGTCATCCTGGACCTGCAGTCATCGGCCTACCTCACCGCCAACGCCGCCGGAACCCTCCTCCTGAAGCGGCTCGTCGAGCCGACCACGGCGCCAGCGCTGGCCCAGGTCCTCGTGGAGGCGTTCGACGTCCCGGCATCGGTCGCCGCGCGCGACGTCGCGGCCTTCCTCGACCTGCTGGACCAGCGCGGACTGCTCGATCGCGAGGACGAGCAGCACAGTCGCCACCCGTCGCACGCGGCGACCGGTGATCGGTCCTGAAGGGGGGAGGTGAACAGATGAAGGCGGACTACGAGGCGCCGACGCTCGTCGAGGTCGGCTCGGTCAGGGACCTGACGCTCGGCAAGATCGGCCGGGGTAGCGAGGACGAGATCTTCTGGTTCCTCGACCTGTTCCTGAGCTAGGACGAGTGATGGCAGCACACAGCCGGGGGGTGCGGCGGGCACCCTCCCGCCGGCCCCCCGGTTCGCCGCCCGGCGAGACCCCGTCGTCGACGCCGGATCCGTTCGTGCGCCCCGGGCCGCTGGAGGCCGCGGCCTGCTGGGTCTACGGCTCGCTACCGGATGCGCCGCATCCGGGCAGCCGCAGCAGCCCGCGACGGGCGCTCGACGACGTGATCCGTCCGGCGCTGACGAACGGTCCGTGCTTCGTGACCTTCTCCGGCGGCCGGGACTCCTCCGCGGTGCTGGCCGCCGCGACCGCGCTGGCGCGCCGCGAGGACCTGCCGCTCCCGATCCCCGTGACGAAGGTCTACCCGGACCTGCCGGAGGCCGACGAGGAGTCGTGGCAGCGGATGGTGATCGAGCATCTCGGCCTGGCGGACTGGGTCAGGCTCGAGTTCCGGAACGGGGAGGCCGAGCTGCTCGGCGACGCGGCCCGTGCGGCCGTGCGCAGGCACGGGGTGCTGTGGCCGCCGGCGATGCAGGCCGCGGAAGCGGTGTACACGCGCATCGGCGCGGGGTCGCTGCTGACCGGCGAGGGAGGCGACGCCGTGCTGGGACCCCGCCGGATCGACCCGCTCCTCGCTCTCGGCCGATCGCGTCGCCCACACCGACGGTTGCTCTCCGCCGCCGCGGTGGCGGCGTCGCCCCGACCGGTGCGACGCCGAATCGTCGAGCGCGCGGTGAGCGAGAGCCACCAGAGCCGCTGGCTGCGCCCGGAGGCCCTGGCGCGGCACGCTCGGCTCTACGCCGACGACACCGCGGCGGAGCGGCTCCGCGCCGATCTGGGCGCGTGGTCCTACACCCGGCTGCGGGCGTTCGCGACGGTGACCCACAACCGGGTGGCGTCGGCGGCCGAGCACGGCATCCGGGCATCCGACCCGCTCCTCGATCCGGGCTTCGTCGCGGCGTTGGCCCGCGAGGGCGGTCGACGGGGATTCGGGGGGCGCACCGCGACGATGACGGCGCTCTTCGCCGACGTCCTCCCCCCGGCGCTGCTCGCGCGTGGCACGAAGGCGTCGTTCGGACGAGCCCACAACGGCGAGGGAACCCGAGCGTTCGCCCGGGAGTGGGACGGCACCGGCGTCGACCACGCGTTGGTCGACGCCGACCGCCTGCGGGCGGTGTGGCTGTCGGACCAGCCGACGATGGCCGCTGGTGTGCTGCTGCACCAGGCGTGGCTGGCCGCGGGCGGGCCGGAGCTGTGAACAGGCTCCGGCTGGTGGCCCGGCGCGCCAGGCAGGTTCCAGCAGCGGTGGCGGTCGTCGTGGTGGCCGCGGTGGTGGAGGTCGGTCTTCGGGTGACCACGCTGCCACGGCTCGCGCGACTGCTCGGAGTCTCCCTCAAGCTGGGCGACCGGGTGGCAGCGCCGGGGCGACCGACGATCGGCGCGCTGCCGCCCCGCGCCGCGATGCAGGTGCGGATGACGCAGCGCGTGCTCCGTCGCTCGCCCTTCGGGAGCACCTGCCTGCGCCAGGCGCTGGTGAGCGGCCAGCGGATCCGACGGCTGGGGCCGGTGCTCCACATCGGCGTCGCCAAGATCGGTGGCGAGGTACGAGCGCACGCGTGGCTCGTCGTCGGCGGACGGGTGATCGACCCCGACTTCGGTGCGGTGCCGTATCGCGCCCTGATCCCGGTGCGGGAGGTGGTCGGCGATGACTGAGGTCGTGCGCCTGTACGGGATGACGATCCGGTCGGAGGTGCCGCTCCATCAGGACCGCCGCCGGAGCGACGGCGGGGCGATCGACCTCGAGGTCGCGATGGGCGAGCCGATGCGGCGTGACGACGCGACCCCGCCGGGACGGCTGCTGCTCGACCTGCGCGTCGACCGGCGGTTCTACGCCGCGACCGAGGAGCCCGACGGCTACCTGCTCAGGTTCTTCGGCTGCTGCGACGTGACGCTGGACCGCGGCCTCACCCGTGCCTCGGTGCGCCCGGTCGAGGGCGGGGACCGGGACCTCGTCACCGTACTGGTCTCCGGCGCGTTGCTCGCGTTCGTGCTGGCGATGAAGGGGACCCCCGTGCTGCACGCCAGCGCGGTGCAGGTCGGTGACGTCGCGCTCGGGTTCGTCGGCTCCTCCGGCATGGGGAAGTCCACGCTGGCGACGCTGATGTGCGCGGCCGGCGCTGCCCTGGTCACCGACGACGTCCTCGCCCTCGATCTGTCCGACCCACGCCCGAGATGTGCCCTGGGGGCGACGGAGCTCCGCCTGCGCGCCGCCGCGGCGGAGCTGGCCACGCAGTTCGAGGACGCGGTGCGGGTCAGGGTGACCTCCGACGCTCGTGAGGCGGTCTCCGCGCCTTCCTCCAGGGTCGAGCGCCTGCCCCTCGCCGGGCTCGTCGTGCCCCAGCCCGACCGGTCGCGCCGGCGGTCCGCCGCGGAGATCACGAGGGTCGACGAGCGGGACGCCCTGCTCCTGCTCGCCCGGTTCCCGAGGCTCCTCGGGTGGGTCGACAGCACCGTGCAGCGCCGCTCGTTCCAGCACCTCGGCGAGATCGCCGCGACCGTTCCGGTCTACCGGGCCGTCGTGCCGTGGGGACCGCCGTTCGATCCCGACCTCGCGCGCGACCTGCTGAGGGGCACACGACTGGCCGATGTGCGCATCTGAGGTCGGCTCGGGCCGGTCGAGGTCACCGGCGGCCCGCCGCACCGACCTCGACGGCCGTCAGGTAGCGCTCGACCTCGTCCGCGGTGGCGGGGACGCGGCGTGCCTGCGTCGGCTCGGGGAGGCGGGCCCGGTTGACGCCGCCGAGGACGGCGTTGCGGGCGGACTCGGCGAGGGTGGCGGCGGCGCCGGGGTGGGCGGCGCGCGCGACGAGCCGTGGCCACGACGCATCGCGGCGCACCGAGGGGATCGGCCAGGCGCGGTCGACGGACGCCGTCAGAGCACCGTACGCGGCGGACAGGCCGAGTGCGTGCCGGAGGCCGACGGGCGCCGGCGTGTCGAGCGTCCGCCGGCAGCGGCCGAGGACCAGAGCCACCTCGGGGGCGGTTCCCCACGACCCGGCGCGCTGCGTGACCGTGTCCCAGTCGATGACGCGGCGCGCGGCCTGGTCGACGTCGACCAGGTGGATCAGGCGCGCGGCGCCGGAGCGCGCGGCGTGGTGGCACAGGTGGAGCAGGGTGTCCGTGGCGTCGAAGGTGCGAACCTCGGACTGGCCCAGTCTCACCGGGACGCTGCGGCCGATCAGCTCCGCGGTCGGGATCGGGTACCGGCGGCGCAGCGATGCGGAGAGCACCAGGGACCAGTGCAGGTCGACGAGCACGCCGTGCTCGTTGATCATCTCGATCTCCCCGGTGACCTCGCCGTTGAGCAGGTCGTCGCGACTCGCGACCACCCGGAAGCCGGCATCGAGGAGCCGCTCGCAGGAGCGCCGGAGATCGCCGGCAGCGACCAGGACGTCGAGGTCGCGGTAGGAACGGGTCCCCGGAACCGGGTGGAGCGTCTCGGAGAGCACCGGACCCTTGAACGTCAGCCACTCGACGTCGGCCAGGGCCCTCGCGATGCGGGGGAGCGTCGCGAGCACCCGGAGGTGGTGCCAGGCCGCCTGCTGACGGTCGTCGCGCAGCGGCTCGGAGACGGCGCCGAGGCCGTCGGGAAGCGAGGCGGCGACCAGTGGTGCGACCCGGTGGAACCGCGCGGCGGTGACGAGCTCCGCGGGGGCGGTGGGGACATCCGGCAGCCTCGGAACGCGACCGCTGGTGGCATCGACCAGCGCGGAGCCGACGGCCCGCCGAAGGGTCGATCGTCGCATGCCGCCTCCTCGTCGCGGGGCATCCACCGCCGGCAAGTTAGCCGATGCCCCTCGGAGGGCGGATGCAAACGGTTGAATGACCACCCAGTTCGAGGGCACGGGAAGGAGGCGCGACCGTGACCACCGACGCGGGGCAGGTCGATCCGCTCGCGCTGCGCGTGGCCGCGCGGGGCGGCAGCAAGTCGCTCGGGCGGCTGTCCCGGCTCGTTCGTGCCTGCATCGTCCTCGTCTGGGCGTCCAGCAGGCGCCTGCTCGTGGTCCTGGTCGCTCTCCAACTGCTGGCCGCGGCGGCCCTCGCGGGTCAGGTCGTCGCCGTCCGGGCGGTGCTCGGCGCGATCCTCGAGGTACAGGACGGCTCCGCCGCCGCGGTCGTCCTGTGGCCGGTCGTGGGGCTCACCGCGCTCTCGGCGCTGGCGGCGGTCGCCGCCGCGCTGCAGACGCAGCTGCAGCGCCTGCTCGGCGAGACCGTGGCGAGGTCGATGTGGAGCAAGGTGCTGGCTGTCGCCACCGGCGTGGACCTGCGGCACTTCGAGTCGCCGGAGTTCTACAACCGGCTCAGCCGGGTCCAGGCCAATGCCGTGGCACGGCCGTTCCAGGTCACGCAGGGCCTGCTCGCCATGGGGGCGTCCGTCGCGGCCGGGGTGGGCCTCGGGGTCACCCTGGTGGCGATCTCGCCGGTGCTGGCGCCGCTGGTGGTGGTGGCCGGGCTCCCGCTGCTGCTGACCGCGCGGCACGAGTCCCGCCTGGAGTTCGACTTCGCGGTCCGGCAGACGCCCGCGCTCAGGCTGCGCAACTACTTCACGATGCTCCAGACCGGCCGTGACGAGGCCAAGGAGGTCCGGGCGTTCGGTCTCGCGCCCTGGCTGGGCGAACGGTTCCAGCGACTGTACGGCGACTACCTCGTCGACCTCCGGCGGCACGTCCTGCGACGTGCCGCCTGGAGCCTCGCGGGCCAGCTCGGCTCGGCCGTCGTCCTCGGCACCACGCTGCTCACGCTCGTGCTGCTCATCCAGCGCGGTGACATCGGCGTGGCCGAGGCGGGCGCAGCGATCGTCGCCGTTCGGCTCCTCGCGACCCAGGTGCAGGTGCTGTTCGGCGGCGTGCAGGCGATCTTCGAGTCCGGGCTCTTCCTCGAGGACCTGGACCAGTTCCTCACCCTCGGACGCACGGCGGTCGGCGAGGATCGGGGCGTCGATCCTCCGGACGGGTTCGGGGTCCTCCGCGTCGAGGGGGTCCGCTTCCGGTACCTCGGCTCCGAACGTGAGGCGCTGGGCGGGGTCGACATCGAGCTGCACGCGGGCGAGGTGGTCGCGCTGGTCGGGGAGAACGGCTCCGGGAAGACCACGCTGGCCAAGCTCCTCGCCGGCCTGTACACCCCGGACGGTGGTCGCATCCTGTGGGACGACCGTGACGCCGCCGACTTCCGCCCCTCCGCGCTGCGGCGCCGCGTGACGGTCGTGTTCCAGGACTTCGTCGCCTACGCGCTGACCGCCACGGAGAACATCCGGGTCGGCCGGATCGACCAACCCGCCGACGCAGGGCGGATCCGCGCGGCGGCGGCCGCCGCCGGCGCGGACGGTTTCCTGGACTCGCTGCCGGACGGCTTCGACACGGTCCTCTCCCGGCTCTTCGCGGGCGGGACCGACCTCTCCGGCGGGCAGTGGCAGCGGATGGCCCTCGCCCGTTCGTTCTATCGCGCGGCCCCTCTCGTCGTGCTGGACGAGCCGAGCGCGGCGCTCGACCCACGAGCGGAGCACGCCCTGTTCGCGAACCTCCGTGAGGCAATCAGCGACCGCACCGCCCTGTTCATCTCGCACCGCTTCTCGACGGTGCGCGGCGCCGACCGCATCTACGTGCTGCACGAGGGGGAGGTCGTCGAGCACGGCACCCATGCCGAGCTCATGGGCGTCGACGGTCGGTACGCCGAGCTGTTCCGCCTGCAGTCGCAGCTGGACGTCACCGACGGGGCCGGCGGGCCCTAGCGACCGGCCGGTGCCGCGCTGCAGCGCCGATACCCACTTGTGGGGAGTGTCGTCGCTATCCCTTCTCTTGCTGGGGCCCTGTCCCGAGGCTGTGAGGCGGAGGGTCTCAACATCGGGCGGGGCCTGTGAGGAGGGACGACGTGAGCGCACCGAAGTGCCGTCTGTGCTCGACCGAGCTGAACCACACCTTCGTCGACCTGGGGATGTCGCCGCCGTGCGAGAGCTATCTCGCGGCGGACCAGATCGACCAGGGCGAGACGTTCTACCCGTTGCACGTTCGCGTCTGCGAAGAGTGCTTGCTGGTTCAGCTCCCGGCGTACATCCCCGCCGAGGACATCTTCAGTGACTACGCCTACTTCTCGTCGTACTCCGACTCCTGGGTCCGCCACGCCAGCGACTTCGTCGACCTCGCGGTCGACCGGCTCGGGCTGGATGACGACTCGTTCATCGTCGAGGTCGCCAGCAACGACGGCTACCTGCTCCAGCACAGCGTCGCCAAGGGGATCCGGTCGCTCGGGATCGAGCCCGCCGCGAACATCGCCGAGGTCGCCAACGCCAAGGGCATCCCGACCGAGGTCATGTTCCTCGGCGAGGAGACCGGCACGAAGGTCGCGGACATCCACGGCAAGGCGGACTTGGTCGCTGCGAACAACGTCTTCGCCCACGTTCCCGACATCGTCGACTTCGCGAAGGGCCTGCGGGCGCTGGTCGCCGACGACGGCTACGTCAGCATCGAGATCCCGCACCTGCTCCGGCTGATCGACGGCAACGAGTACGACACGATCTACCACGAGCACTACTCCTACCTCTCGTTGCTGACGACGCAGCGCGTGCTCGCCCGGGCCGGACTGACCGTCGTGGACGTGCAGGAGCTGGCCAGCCACGGAGGTTCGCTGCGGACCTGGTCGACGCCGACCGAGAACGCCGGCGCGCCGAGCGGGAGCGTCGCCAAGGTGCTGGCCGACGAGGCGGCCGCCGGCCTGCACACGCTGGACGGGCACGCCGGGTTCGCCGAGCAGGTGGGCAAGGTCCGCGACGACCTGATGGAGTTCCTGATCGAGTGCCGTCGCGCGGGCAAGAAGGTGGCGGCGTACGGCGCTCCGGGCAAGGGCAACACGCTGCTGAACCACTGCGGCATCCGGGCGGACCTGCTCTCCTTCGCCGTCGACCGGAACCCGCACAAGCACGGCCGTTTCCTTCCGGGGACGCACATCCCGATCAGCCCGGTCGAGCGTCTTGCCGAGGAGCGCCCCGAAGTCATCGTGATCATGCCCTGGAACCTGCGGGCCGAGATCACCGCACAGCTGGAGTACACGCGCGAGTGGGGCGCGCAGCTGGCCGTGGCGCTGCCGCGGCTCGAAGTCTTCTGAACCGCTCGACGATCGACAGGACGGAGAGACGAGATGAAGGTGGTTCTGTTCTGCGGCGGCCTCGGCATGCGGATGCGTGCCGACAACCAGTCGTTGCCCAAGCCGATGATGCCGATCGGCAGTCGGCCCGTGCTCTGGCACGTGATGCGCTACTACGCGCACTTCGGCCACACCGAGTTCATCCTGTGCCTCGGCTACGGCGCGCAGGCGGTGAAGGACTACTTCCTCAACTACAAGGAGACGGAGTCGAACGACTTCGTGCTCACCAAGGGTGGCGATCACGTCGAGCTGCTCGATACCGACATCAGCAACTGGACGATCAGCTTCATCGACACCGGGATGGACACCGCGATCGGCGAGCGCCTCCGCCGGGTCCGTCCCTACCTGGAGGACGACGAGATCTTCCTGGCCAACTACGGCGACGTTCTCACCGATGCGCCGATGAACGACCTGATCGACGAGTTCGCCGACTCGGGGTGTGTCGCGCAGTTCCTCGCGGTGAAGCCGCAGGACTCGTTCCACGTGGTCGACCTCGACGACGCCGGGATGGTCTCAGGGCTCACCCCGGTCGCCGACATGTCGATGCACATCAACGGTGGTTTCTTCGCGCTGCGGCAGGGCATCTTCGACTACCTCGAGGAGGGCGACGACCTGGTGATGAACGGATGCGTCCGCGCCGCTCAGGAGGGCAAGCTTCGCGCCGTGCGCTATCCCGGGTTCTGGGCACCGATGGACACGCTGAAGGAGCGGACCGCGCTGGAGGCGATGTACAAGACGGGCAACAGTCCGTGGGCCGTGTGGCGTCGTGCATCGAACGGAACGCGACCGATCTTCCCGGTCGCCGAGGCGCGCCCGGCGTGCGGCTGAGGGCGATGGTTCGAGGGCGGCGGAGCCGGTGAAGGGGCTCGTTCTTCCGGCCGGCGCACACCACGTGCTCTGCCTGGGGGCGCATCCGGACGACATCGAGATCGGCTGCGGTGCCACGCTGCTCACGCTGGCCGGGCGTCCCGACACGCGTTTCACCGCGATGGTGCTCACGGGTGACGGCGAGCGTCAGCAGGAGTCGACCCAAGCGCTGCAGCAGTTCGCTCCGGGGACCGAGAGCCACTTCGCAGGCTTGCGCGACGGTCGTCTCCCCGTGCTGTGGGAGGAGGTCAAGGACGCGCTCGAGGCCCTCGGGCGGGAGTGCAGGCCGGACCTCGTGCTGGCACCGCGCCCGGACGACGCACACCAGGATCACCGGCTCGTCGGTCAGTTGGCCAGCACGGTCTGGCGCGACGCCCCGATCCTGCACTACGAGATCCCGAAGTGGGACGGTGACCTCGGTTCGCCGCAGCAGTACGTACCGGTCTCGGAGGGCATCGCGCGACGCAAGGTCGAGCTGCTCAACAAGTACTTCCCCAGCCAGGCGGACCGAGACTGGTGGGACGACGAGATGTTCCTCGGGCTGATGCGGCTACGCGGTATGGAGTGCCGCAGCCGCTACGCCGAGGCCTACTACTGCAGCAAGATGGTTCTCCGGCTGGCGCAGGACCGCGGATGAGCGCTGCGGCGGCCAGCCCCGGCGGACGGATGCGCTCCTGGATGGCGGAGGCCTACCCGATCTGCCGCAGCATCACCGGCGACGGTGTGCGCCGGACGCTGGACATGATCGAGGCGGCGCTGCCGTCCGGGGTCTCGATGACGCGGACCGGCGTTCCCTCCGGAACGCAGGTCTTCGACTGGACCATCGGCGACGAGTGGAACGTTCGGGCGGCGTGGGTGGACGGGCCGGACGGACGCCGGGTCGTCGAACTCGCCGACCACACCCTCCACCTGGTCAGCTACAGCGCTCCCGTCAGGACCCGGCTCCCGCTCGAGGAGCTGCGCCCGCACCTGCACTCGATGCCGGACCGCCCGGACTGGATCCCGTACCGGACCAGCTACTACCACCGGAACTGGGGCTTCTGCCTGCCGCATCGCCAGCTGGAGTCCTTGGAGCCGGGCGTCTACGAGGTCCTGGTCGACTCCACCCTGGAACCCGGCGAACTGGTCTACGGCGAGGTGGTCCTGCCGGGCGCCGGAGCGGGGGAGGTGCTGGTCAGCTCGCACGTGTGCCACCCCTCGCTGGTCAACGACAACCTGACGGGGCTGGCGGTCGCCACCGAGCTGATCAGGCATCTCGCCGGCCTGGAGGATCGCGAGCTCACCTATCGGTTCCTCTTCGCGCCTGGCACGATCGGCTCGCTGGCGTGGCTCAGCCGGAGCGCGCACGTGATCCCGCAGATCCGCCACGGGGTGGTGCTCACCGGTCTCGGAGGTGGCGGGCCGCTGGTGTACAAGCAGACCCGGCGCGGCGACGCGTACGTCGACCGGGCGGCGGAGCACGTCGTCGGACGTCGCGGGGGCGAGGTGCGCGGATACTCGCCGTACGGGTACGACGAGCGCCAGTTCAACGCGGTCGGGTTCGACCTTCCGGTCGGCCGGCTGACCCGCACCCCCCACGGCGAGTATCCCGAGTACCACACCTCGGCCGACGACCTGGCCTTCGTGGCGGACGACGAGCTGGAGGAGTCTTTGACCGCGCTGGTCGAGATCGTCGAGGTTCTGGAGGGCGATCGGGTGCTGACGAACCTGAGTCCCTACGGCGAGCCCCAGCTGGGGAAGCGGGGCCTCTACCCGACGATGGGTGGCAAGTCGGCCTCGGACGTGGTGATGGCGATGCTGTGGACGCTCGCCTACACCGACGGGAAGGCCAGCCTGCTGGAGATCGCGGACCGGGCGGACCTGCCGTTCGCCGCCATCCGGGCGGCCGCGGACGACCTCCTCGACGCCGGCCTGCTCGGCTGATCGGCGCCGCCCCGCGGGTCACCCGACGGCGCGGACGGTCTCAGTCTCAGCCGCGGTAGATCCGCAGGTAGTCGATGTCGCCCGAGAAGTAGTCGCAGGTCACCTTGATCTGGTCGCACTTGGTCTTCCCACCGATGGAGAGTGGGAAGCTGTTGTCGATTGTCCCTGCCCAGCCGTTCTTCCGGTTGACCCGGACGCCGTCGACCCAGATCTCGACGCGGCTGGTGGTGCGCACGCAGCGCAGCACGTGCCACTCGTCATCGCTGAGCACGATCGGGGAACGCGTGGCGGTGCGACCGTTGGAGCCCTTGAAGAGGCAGGACGGTCGGCCGTTCGGGTTCTGGATCTTCCATTGGCCGCCGGGGGTCCGGGACTGGCCCTTCTGCGTGATGTTGCCGAAGTTGGCGTGGGTGCGGAACCGGAGCTCGACGGTGAACACGTCGGCGCCGGGGTCCAGATGCGGGTCGTCGGCGACCTGGATCACCCGTTCGGGGCTCGCGGGCGCGGCCGTCGGGTTGCGCCACGGCCAGCGGTAGAAGGTGGTGGCACCGTCCGTCCTGCCGGTGCGTACGCCGCTGGGATCGACGGTGGCGTCGATGCCGAACGGTCCGGAGTCGGTCATCGTGGTGGCGCCCGAGGACTCGTTCATCTCCCAGCTGACCTCGGTCTCGGGAGCCGCGGAGGCGGGACTCGCCGGGGCGGCCAGCGTGACGCCGATGAGGATGAGGGCGCCGGCGAGGGTACCGACGAGAGGGGGTCGCTTCATGGTGGGTCCTCAGGTCTGCGGCTCCAGCACTGCGCTCCCGCGACCGACCTCCGAGTCGGCCGGTTTCCCGTCGCAAGGCCCGAGCCCCGTTGATTGCCTACCAGTGCAGCACCGGTGAACCGCAGGCGCTAGGTGTCGACGGCCCGGACCTGCCAGGAGGGGACCGATTCCCCGATGTTGGGTACGGCCCGGCCCGGTCCGCGCCGCCGTTCCCCGATATCGGGGAACCCGGGACGCGCCGTCAGCGGCGTTCCTCCCACCCGCCTTAGGTTGCGGCGCGAATGAGGGCCCGGTTGACGGGCGACGCAGAGCGAGTGCCGCGCAGCGAGCCGGCCGAGGGAGCAAGCGATGGCGGCTATGGACATGCCCAAGGCTGGAAGCGGACTCAAGGGGCGCAGGGCTCGGACCGTCGCCGCACTGTCAGGAGCAGCCGCCGTCGTCGCGGCGGCGCTTGCCGTCGTCGGAGCGACGGCCTCGCCCGCGCGCGCGGTCGACCTGATCTCGTTCCGCGCCGCGGCCGAGGCGGCGGCCAACCGCCCCTTCGCCGAGGTGACGATCCCGGCCGAGGTGCAGGACGCCGACGGGATGCTGCTCTTCGTCTCGACCAACAAGAGCGGCCTCAACTCGTCGGCGCCGACCGGCTGGACCCTCGAGGGCACCGAGGTCGACGGCAAGCTCGAGACCGCGCTCTACAGCAAGGTTGCGACCGCGGGCGACGCCGGCACCGACGTGCGCGTGACCTTCCCGGTTCGCACCAAGTCGACGATCCAGCTCCTGGCCTACGACGGGACGGCGGACGACCCTGTCGCGACCGTCGCGTCCACGACCGAGACCACCCGTCGTGCCGCCCACACCACACCGGGTGCGTCGGTGGCGACCGACGGTTCGATGGTGGTGTCGTACTGGGCCGACCGCGCCGGCGGCGGCACCGGCTGGACCCTCCCGGCCAGCCAGACGCAGCGCAGCATCGCGTTGGGCTCCGGCTCGGGCCGGACCAGCTCGGTCGCCTCCGACGACGGCGCCCCGGTCGCCGCCGGAGGGACCCCCTCGCGCACGGCGACCAGCGCGGCCTCGACGCGCCGAGCGACCATGTGGACCGTCGTCCTCGAGCCGGGCGACAGCACCGCGACGCCGCCCCCGACCGGCGAGGCCGTGCCGGGTCACACCCGCCTGGTCCCCGACCGGCCGCGGACCGACACCCCGCGGATCGAGGACGGCGAGATCGTCGACATCGAGGTCGTCCCGTCGCTGAACCGGGTGTTCATCGCCGGCACGTTCAGCGGCGCGCAGAACACCACCGGCGCCAACCAGGGCTTCGTGAGCCAGCCCGGGCTGCTCAGCTACAACTACGAGACCGGCCTGATCGACACGAGCTTCCGGCCGTCGTTCAACGGCGGCGTCGCGGCGGTCGAGGCCAGCCCGGACGGCACCAAGCTCTTCGTCGGCGGCTCGTTCAACACGGTCAACGGCACCGCCGCGCAGAAGGTGGCCAGCCTGGACCTGACCACCGGCGCGCCGCTGGGCTCCTTCGTGGTCGACCGCAGCACCAACAACCAGGTGCAGTCGCTGGCCACCACCGACGACACCCTGTACGTCGGCGGGCGGTTCAGCCGGATAAACGGGGTCCTGCGTACCGGCGTGGCGGCCATGGACACCGACACCGGTGCCGTGATCGAGTCCTTCGACAACTCGCTGTCCGGCGGCATCGGGGTCAACGGCGCCCTGGGCGTGCCGCAGCTGAAGCTGACCCACGACGCCACGAAGCTGATCGTGATCCACACGGCCCGCAAGATCGACGGCCAGGACCGGCTCGGCATGGGCATCATCGACACCGCCACCGAGGAGCTGCTGCCCTGGCGCAGCACGCTGTGGGACGAGAACCTCGCGCGGGTCGGCGGCGTCACCCGGATCTGCTGCGGCGACGTGGCGCCGGACGACTCCTACTTCGTGGTCACCAGCGGCTCGGGCGGCGACCGCCCGCCGATCAGCGACACGGTCGTCGCCTACCCGCTGGACGACGCCTCGCTCGAGGACAGCGACGTGCAGCCGCTGTGGATCTCGCGCCACTTCGACTCCATCTACTCGGTGGCGATCACCGAGGTCGCCATCTACGTCGGCGGCCACTTCGGCTGGGCCGAGTCGCCCACGTCGGAGGACCCGTGGCCGGGCCTGGACAACGTCGGCTACGGCACCGGCCAGGGGCTGTCGGGCTACGGCCTGGGCGACCAGGTGGTCCGCCGCGACCACATCGCCGCGCTGAACCCGGTCGACGGCAAGGCCGTCGAGTGGAACCCGAACGGCGGCTCCAACTCCTTCGAGGGTGACAAGGCGATGGAGGCCACCCCGCGCGGCCTCTTCATCGGCGGCGACGGCCAGTTCAAGGGCGGCGTGCGCACCGGCCGGGTCGGCTTCTTCGACTTCGACACCGAGGTCTTCCCGCCGGCGCTGCCCGAGACCACGATCGAGACCCCGATCGAGGGCCGGGTGGTCGAGGCCGACACGGAGTTCACGGTGACCGGCACCGCCGAGGTGGCCACCGGCACCGTCGGCAACGTCCAGGTCCAGATCCGGGACCGGAACTCGGGCCAGTACCTGCAGGACGACGGCACCACCTTCGGCGGCTTCAACAACATGAACGCGACGCTCGACGGGGGCAGCGGCACGACCCGTGGCTGGTCGCTGCCGGCCACCGTCAGCGGCAACCGCGAGCTCCTGGTCCGCGCCCGCGCCGTCACCACCGGCGGGACCCGGGACAGCACCTGGGCGGACAAGAAGTTCGAGTCCTTCGGCCTCTCCGACCTGACGCCGGCGACCTCGATCAGCGAGCCGCGCGGCACCGTCGACACCCTGTCGTTCACCGTCTCGGGCACCGCGAGCGACGACTTCGGCGTCAGCGCGCTGACGTTCTGGTTCCGCGACGACCAGGGCCGCTACCTGCAGGACGACGGCACGGTCGACGACCTGTACAACACGTTCCGCGGCACCCCGGACGTGATCGGGGCGACCTCCGCGACCTGGTCCTACGACGTCACCCTGCCGCACGAGGGCGAGTGGCGCGGCAGCGCGACCGCGATCGACACGGCCGGGCAGGCCGACCTGCGCAGCGCCACGCGGGACTGGTTCGTCTCGACCAGCGCGGTGGCGCCGACGGTGACGATGACCGAGCCGGTCGCGGTGACGCCGCCGTTCACCGTGCCGACGCTCGTCGTCGAGCCCGGCAGCCCGATGACCTTCGCGGGCACCGCCACCGACGACGAGGGGCTCCACGATGTGGAGATCCGGCTGCGGAACCGCTCGACCGGGGAGAACCTGGGCTCGGACGGCAGCTGGGGCACCGACGTCTCCTACCGGTACTACCGCGTCTCGCCGGTCGACATCGCCGGGTTCACCTACAACTGGTCGTACACGACGCCGTTCGACCTGTCCCCGGGCACGTACGACTTCCAGGTGCGTGCGACGGATGACGACGGCCTGACCACGTCGAGCAGCAACCGGGCCCGACTGACGGTCAGCGCGGAGTTCGAGGGCGACGCCCCGCCGGACACGGGGATCGAGTTCGTCGCGCCGCTGGACGAGTCCCTGGACGTCGACCTGGCCGGCACCGCCACCGACGACTTCGGCGTGGAGAGCGTCCAGGTCTCGCTGCAGGACCGGGACACCGGTCGCTATCTGCAGGCCGACGGCAGCCTGGCCCTGGCCACGGCCTACCGCACCGCCACCCTCGACGTGCCGGGCGGCACCAGCGTGGCGTGGTCGCTGCCGACCATCACCCTGCCCACCGGCGGGAACTGGCGGTTCACGGCGCTCGCCTTCGACGCCCGCGGCCAGCAGGACCCGAGCGCGCCGACGGCCTCCTACGCGGCGTACCCGAACGACGACCCGCCGGCCCTCTCGGAGACCCTGGGCCAACCGCAGGACGGATCGGCGTTCGACCAGGGCCGGATCGTGGTCACCGGCCGGGCCGAGGACGCCCCCAACGGCGACGTCGGCATCGCCTCGGTGCAGATCGCGGTGCAGGACGCCGCGGGCCTCTTCATGGGCTCGACAGGCTCCTTCGGCACCTCCGAGTCCTGGCGCTCGGCGTTCCTGAACAGCCCGGGCAGCGCGGGGTCGAACTACTCCTACACGACGCCGGTCCTGCCGGAGGGCACCTACACCGTGCGGGTGCGCGGGGTCGACATCCACGGCCAGGTCGGCGAGGAGAGGGTCGCCACGGGCGTCACGGTCACCCTGCCGCCCAACGACCCGCCGGTGGCGACGTTCACCTACTCGTGCGACGAGAACGTCTGTACCTTCGACGGTCGCGGCTCGAGCGACGAGAACCCGACCGCCCTCACCTACCGGTGGGACTTCGGCGGCCAGGGCTCGGCCTCCGGCCCGCTGCCGACGAAGACGTTCACCTCGGCCGGCACCTTCGCGGTGACGCTCACCGTGACCGACGAGTGGAACGTGTCGACCACCAGCGATCCGCAGGACGTGACGATCACGGAGCCCGCGGGCAACGTGGCTCCGGAGGCGACCTTCCTCTACAGCTGCACCGACCTGACCTGTGCGGTCAGCAGCTCGGGGACGGCCGACCCGAACGCGGGCGACTCGATCAGCTACCTGTGGGACTGGGGCGACGGCGCCACCAGCACCAGCTCGTCGCCGTCGCACGCCTACCTGGCCCCGGGGACCTACGACATCACGTTCACGGTCACCGACGGCTGGGGCCTCGCGGACTCGGTGACCGAGTCGGTCACGGTCACCGAACCCGCGCCCGCGCCCTAGGACGGCACCGGACCGGGGCCGGCAGCGCGCTGCCGGCCCGGTTCCGTGGCAATAGCTCGATCGGTTCCGTGGCGATGGCTCGGTCGGGCCACGGATTCAGTGCTCCGACGGAGCCGGCTCATCGAATTCGATGATTCACGGGATATTGTCGCGGCCGCCACCGGGCGCACATCTACGTTCCGTCCGACGGTCTCGCGGCACTGGGTTGCACACCGTCTCAGGAGTGCGGATGTCCAGGTCCCGTGTAGCCCAGCGCCCGGTGCGCATCGTCCCCCTCGCGGCGCTGGTCGCCGCCCTCGCCGCGGCGGCCCTGGTGGCCGTCGGGCTCGCGGCACCGCCGGCCCTTGCGGCCGATCCGGTCGCCTTCCGCGCCGCCGCCGAGGCGGCGGCGAACAAGACCAGCGCGGTGGTGGCGATCCCCGCACCGGTGCAGGAGGGCGACGCCCTGCTGCTCTTCGTCTCGACCAACAAGAGCGCGATGAGCCCGTCCACCCCGGCGGGCTGGACCCGCGAGGGCGCGCGGGTCAACGACACGATCGAGACCACGCTCTACAGCAGGGTGGCGACCGTGGGGGATGCCGGCGCCACCGCCCGGGTCACCTTCGCGGCGCGGACGAAGTCGACGATCCAGTTGCTGGCCTACGACGGCACGGCGGCCGACCCGGTCGCGACCGTCGCGTCGGCGGCCGAGACGGTGAACCGCGCCGCCCACAGCACCCCCGGTGCCACGGTCGGGGCGGACGGCTCCCTCGTCGTCTCCTACTGGGCCGACCGGGGCGCCGCCACCACCGGCTGGACGCTGCCGGCGGGGCAGACACAGCGCGGTATCGCGGTGGGTTCCGGGTCGGGCCGGATCAGCTCCGTCGCCTCCGACGACGGCGCCCCCGTGGCCGCCGGGGCGAGCCCATCACGCACGGCGACCAGTGCGATCTCCAGCCGACGGGCGACCATGTGGACCGTCGTGCTCGTGCCCGGCGCCGACGAGCCGCCGACCGACCCTCCGGCCGAGCCCCCGACCCGGACCGGCGTGCCCGGCCACACCCGCCTGGTCCCCGACGCTCCGCGCACCAACACCCCGCGGATCAACGACGGCGAGATCGTCGACATCGAGGTCGTCCCGTCGCTGAACCGGGTCTTCATCGCCGGCACCTTCACCAGCATCCAGAACAACACCGGCGGCAACACGGCGGTGGTCAACCAGGCGCGGCTGGCCAGCTACAACTACCAGACCGGCCTGATCGACACGACGTTCCGGCCGACGTTCAACGGCGGCGTGGCCGCGGTCGAGGCCAGCCCGGACGGCACGAAGCTCTTCGTCGGCGGCTCGTTCAACACCGTCAACGGCACCGCCGCGCAGAAGGTGGCCAGCCTGAACCTGACCACGGGCGCCCCGCTCGCCGGATTCGGATTCACGCGGAGCACGAACAACCAGGTGCAGTCGCTGGCCGCCACCGACGACACCCTGTACGTGGGCGGCCGGTTCAGCCGGATCAACGGAGTCCTGCGCACCGGTGTGGCCGCCGTCAATGCCGCCTCGGGCGTGGTGGACGAGTCGTTCGACAACTCGCTGTCGGGCGGCATCGGGGTCAACGGCGCGCTGGGCGTGCCGCAGCTGAAGCTGACCCACGACGGCACCAAGCTGATCGTGATCCACACCGGCCGCAAGATCGACGGCCAGGACCGCCTCGGCATGGGCGTCATCGACACCGCCACGGAGGAGCTGCTGCCCTGGCGCAGCACGCTGTGGGACGAGAACCTGGGCCGGGTCGGCGGCGTCACCCGGATCTGCTGCGGCGACGTGGCGCCGGACGACTCCTACTTCGTGGTGACCAGCGGTTCCGGTGGCGACCGTCCGCCGATCAGCGACACCGCGATCGCCTATCCGCTCGACGAGGCGTCGTTGACCGACAGCGACGTGCAGCCGCTGTGGATCTCGCGCCACTTCGACAGTGTCTACTCGGTGGCGATCACCGAGGTCGCGGTCTACCTCGGTGGCCACTTCAGCTGGATCGAGTCACCGACGTCGGAGGACCCGTGGCCGGGCCTGGACAACGTGGGCTACGGCACCGGCCAGGGCCTCTCGGGCTACGGGCTGGGCGACCAGGTGGTGCGCCGTGACCACATCGCCGCGCTGAACCCGGTGGACGGCAAGGCCGTGGAGTGGAACCCCACCGGCGGCTCCAACTCGTTCGAGGGTGACAAGGCGATGGAGGCCACCCCGCGCGGCCTCTTCGTCGGCGGCGACGGCACGTGGAAGGGCGGCGTGCGCACCGGTCGCGTCGGCTTCTTCGACTTCGACTCCGAGGCGTTCCCGCCGGCCCTGCCGGAGACCATGATCGAGACCCCGATCGAGGGCCGGGTCGTGGAGTCGGGCACCGAGTTCCAGGTGACCGGGTCGGCCCAGGTCGCCACCGGGTCGGTGGGCCGGGTGCAGGTGCAGATCCGCGACCGGAACTCCGGCCAGTACCTGCAGGACGACGGCACCTCGTTCACCTCCTTCGGCGGCGGCGCGAACTGGCTCGACGCGACCCTGACGGGCTCCGGCACCACCCGCGGCTGGACCATCCCGGCGACGGTCACCGGCAACCGCGAGCTGCTGGTCCGGGCCCAGGCGTTCACCGCGGCCACCGGCGGCAGCGGGGACAGCACGCCCGCGGACAAGAAGTTCGAGAGCTTCGGCATCACCGACCAGACACCCGCGACGTCGATCAACGGCCCCAGCGGCATCCAGACCTCGACCTCGTTCACGATGACGGGCACGGCGACCGACGACAACGGCGTCACCGCGCTGACGTACTGGTTCCGCGACGAGCAGGGCCGCTACCTGCAGAACGACGGGACCGTCGACGACCTCTACAACTCGTTCCGGGGCACCCCGGACGTGATCGGGGCGACCTCGGCGACCTGGTCCTACGACGTGACACTGCCGCACGAGGGCACCTGGCGCGGCTCCGCGACCGCGATCGACACCGCCGGGCAGGCCGACCTGCGCAGCGCCACCCGCGACTGGCTGGTCTCCACCTCCGCCGTCGCGCCCTCGGTGACCATCAGCCAGCCGGTGGTCATGACGCCGCCGTTCTCCGTGCCCACCCTCGTCGTCGAGCCGGGCAGCCCGATGACGTTCTCCGGCACGGCGACCGACGACGAGGGCCTGCGCAACGTGGAGGTCTACCTGCGCAACACCTCCACCGGAGAGAACCTCGGCGCCGACGGGACGTGGGGGACCGGGATCTCGGCCGGCTACCACCGGATCTCGCCGGTCGACATCGCGGGCGCCAGCTACAACTGGACCTACACGACGCCGTTCAACCTGACGCCCGGCAGCTACACGTTCCGGGTGCAGGCCACCGACGACCGGGACCTCACGACGTCCAGCGCGAACCGCGGCACGTTCACGATCAGCGCCCAGTACGAGGGCGACGGCCCGCCGAACGCGACGATGGTGTTCACCCCGCCGCTCGACGAGTCGCTGGTCGTCGACCTGGCCGGCACCGCCACCGACGACCTCGGCGTGGAGAGCGTCCAGGTCTCGATCCAGAACCGCGACACCGGCCGCTACCTGCAGGCCAACGGCAGCATGGGCGTCGACGTCGCCTACCGCAGCGCCACGCTCGACGTCCCGGGCGGCACCAGCGTGGCCTGGTCGCTGCCGACGATCACCCTGCCCAGCGGGGGCGACTGGCGGTTCACCGCGCTCGCCTTCGACACCCGCGGCCAGCAGGACCCGAGCGCCGCGACGGCGAGCTACGCGGCGTACCCGAACGACGACCCGCCGTCGCTCTCGCCGACCCTCGGCCAGCCGCAGGACGGCTCGTCCTTCGACGACGGCCGGATCGTGGTCACCGGGCGGGCCGAGGACGCCCCGAACGGGGACGTCGGCATCGCCTCGGTCCAGATCGCGGTGGTGGACAGCCTCGGGCGCTTCATGAGCTCGACGGGCACCTTCACCAGCACCACCGCGAGCTACCGCTCGGCGTTCCTGAACAGCCCGGGCAGCGCGGGGTCGAACTACTCCTACACCACGCCGGTGCTCCCGGCCGGCACGTACAGCGTGCTGGTGCGCGCGGTCGACATCCACGGCCAGATCGGCGAGGAGCGGGTCGCCACCGGGGTCACGGTCACGCTGCCGCCCAACGACCCGCCGGTGGCCAGCTTCACCTACTCGTGCAACCAGAACGTCTGCACCTTCGACGGCCGTGGTTCCAGCGACGAGAACCCGACGGCGCTGACCTACTCCTGGAGCTACGGCGGGCCGGGGACGGGATCGACCTCCGGGCCGCTGCCGACCCGGACCTTCACCGCGGCGGGCACCTTCTCGGTGACGCTGACCGTGAGGGACGAGTGGAACGCGACGGCCACCAGCGAGGCGCAGCTGGTGACGATCACCGTGCCGCCCGGCAACCTGGCCCCGGTGCCCGCCTTCGTGTACAGCTGCACGGGCCTGACCTGCGCGGTCAACCGGTCGGGGACCTCGGACCCGAACACGGGCGACTCGATCAGCTACCTGTGGGAGTGGGGCGACGGCTCGACGAGCACCAGCTCCAGCTCCGCGCTCTCGCGCACGTACGCCGCGCCGGGCACCTACACGATCCGGCTGACGGCCACGGACGGCTGGGGCGCATCGGCGTCGACGACCCAGACGGTGACGGTCAGCGGGCCGTGAGCGGGGGCGCGCCGGTGTGCTCGGTCTGGACGCGGGCGCGTCGCGCCAACGGCGGGTGACCGGCGCGCAAATGCAGGCTGACCTGCACGGAGGCCGGATGGTCGGTCGATCCACCGCCCGCGCGCGCGATCGGCAGCCGATTTCCCGTCTTAGGAAATGAGACCGAGAACTCGTGAAAGGTGACGAATCACTCTTAGGGTGGGGCCCGGGTCGGTCACCCCATACGCACGGCGGAGCGTCACGGTCGCACCACGGACCGTGCTTCGCTCCACCGGTCGGCGCTCCTCGAGCTCCCACGTCGAGGTCCCGCCGGCGAGACCGGCCGCCATGGGGCGATCGCCTGCCCCCACAACTTCAGAGCTGGGGGCGACGCCCCGGTGTCGGGCCGCTGGTACGGCCTGGCCCAGGAGTGTCGACCCGGCGGTCCAGTGCAGGTCTCGGGGCACGACGAAGTGCGCGACCGGACCAGGTCCCTCCAGCATTGCCCTGCACACAGCAGCCGAGTGCCGACACCGACCACGACGTTCGGGCTCGCGGATGCAACCGGAAGGTCCCATGAACTCCATCTCCCGCCGACATGTGTTCGGCCTCGCCGCCGGAGCCGCCGGCGCCGCGGCCGGCGTCTCCACCCTCGGCTCCGCTCGCGCCGCGACGGTGACCCTGGCGCGGCCGCGCACGTCCATCAGGGCCGTCGTCCCCAACGGGAACACGCTGATCGGGATGAGCTCGCCGGCTCGCCTGTGGAACCAGCGCGAGCGCGAGGTCGGCGGCGGCCTCCGCGCGCGTCGGATCTTCGCGGACCTCAAGGACGGCCCGACCAGCCAGCTGAAGCGGGTCCAGGAGGCCCACGCGGCCAACATGCTGCCGGTGATCTCCTACAAGGTCGGCCGGGACGTCAACGGCGCGGTCCGGGGCAACTACAACAAGGTCGCCGCGGAGGCCGCGAAGCGGCTCGCCGACTTCGACAAGCCGACCGCGGTCACCTTCTGGCACGAGCCCCACAGCGACATGACGCCCTACCAGTACGTGGTGGCGAGCGAGCAGATCCTGCCGCAGTTCCAGCTCCCCCGGCTCAAGGTCGGCCCCATCCTCAACGGCTGGCTCCTCGAGCGCCGCGCCGACGACCTGAGGGACTACGCCCCCGACCGGCTCTTCCGGCTCTGGGACTGGTTCGGGATCGACACCTACGAGGCGGGCACGCGCTCCAACCCCGGCGTGGGCAAGCCGGCCGGCCGGATCCCCAAGATGCGCCAGTTCGTCCGCGAGGCCGGGTTCGACCACCCGATCGCGGTCGGTGAGTACAACGGCTACAGCGCGAAGTCGATCGCCGACGCCGGCGAGGCGCTGCTCTCCACCTCGAACGTCTGGTTCGGCTGCGTCTGGAACGCGACCGGCGAGCGGGCCTACCCGCTCTCCGGTGACCGGCTGCGGGCGTTCAGGCAGACCCTGGCTGACCCGCGGGCGGGCTGACCCTCGGCCGAGCGCCTCGCCCGTCGTCGTGCCGGTCGCCGCGGCGCCGGGCGTGCTTGCCCGGGCGCGGCCGCTGCTGGCGGCGCAGCACCCCGCGGAACACGCCGAGGTCCAGGCGGTACCGGTTGACCCAGATCCCGGCCGCGTAGCCGAGCGACGCCAGGCCGAGGAGCACCAGCTCCACGGCCAGGGAGAGGTCGAGGACGAGGGCGGCCAGGCTCACCGGTCCGAAGAGGCCGACGGCCAGCAGGCCGACCCTGACCGTGGAGCCCGTGATCGGCCACATGTCGAGGTGTCGCCGGACCTGGAAGAGCGGCTGCAGGTTGCGAACCACGATCGCGATCGACCAAGCGATCGCCGCGCCGTGGATCCCGGCGACGGGGATCAGCAGCACGTCGAGCCCCAGGTTGACCACCAGCGCGACGACGGCGTTGCGCAGGCTGAGCCAGCTGTGGCCACCCATGAGCAGCACCGAGTCGACCGGGCCGCAGGCGGTGGCGAGCAGCATCGTCAGCGAGAGCACCAGGACCACGTCGGAGCCCGCGTCGTAGCCGTCGCCGAAGAGCCCCATCAGGATCGGGGAGAAGCCGGCCAGCGTCAGGTAGAGCGGCCAGGCGGCGATCACGCTCCACAGCGTGGCGGCCTGGAAGACGGCGTTGGCGGCCCGGCCCTCGCTGCGCGCGAACAACCCGCTCACGTGGGGGGAGAGGGCCTGCTGCACGGACTGCACGAAGAGCTGGCCGATCACGATGAAGCGGGTCGCCGCGGTGTAGAGGGCGGCCTCGGCCGGTGACGCGAGCGCGGCGACCAGGACGATGTCGGCCCGCTTGAGCGCGGTCTGGGTGACCCGCGCGATCGCGCGCGGTGCGGTGAACGACCAGAACTGGCCGGCCACCGCCGACCAGGCGGCGGGCTCCCCGCCGGCCGGGCGGGCCGCCATCTGACGGGCCAGCCACACCCCGGCGATGGCGAGGCCAACCAGGTACGGCACCGACCAGGCCAGCGCCAGCGCGAGTGCGCCGCCGCCGGCGAGGAAGACGGCCACCACCGCGAGCGTCTGCAGGCCGAGGCGGCCGATGTTGTCGACCAGCACGGTCGGCCGCATCGAGCCGGCCCCGCGGGTCGCCGCGAGCACCACGTCGAAGACCGCCGCCACCGGCAGCAGCGGCGCGAGCGCCCGCAGCATGGTGGCCATCGTCTGCTCGGCCGGCCCGCCCACGAGGTGCGGGGCGAGCGTCGGGGCCAGGACGAACAGGGCCACGCCGAGCGCGACGGAGAGCACCAGCACCGGTGCGATCGCGACCGCGAGGGTGCGGGGCAGGTCGGCCGAGCGGTCGGAGGCCCGCTTGGCGGGCAGCCACTTCACCAGCCCGGCGTCGGTGCCGAGCAGGGCCACCGACTCCAGGATCAGGAAGACCGACGTCGCCGAGAACAGGGTGCCGGCGGTCGTCGCCGAGAACCCGTTGGTGATCGCGACGACGAGCAGCACCCCGAAGACGGCGCTGAACGCTGCGCCCATGACGCTGGCCGAACCGCGACGCGCGAGCTTCTCCAGCTGCGTCCGGTGGCCGGCCGTCGTGGGCGCTGCTGTCATCGGCGGCGGTCGATGCTCAGGTTGGCCGGTGCCTCGTCGGCGCTCCAGTCATCGTGGTCGCGGTGGGAGGGGCGGTGCTGCTCGCCCGCGTCGTGCGGGGAGTAGCCGCCGTCGACGACCATCGCCTCCGGGGCGTCGGCGCCGCGGGCGGCCAGCGCCTCCACGTCGGCGACGAGGGTCTCGCCCGTCGCGATGACGACCAGGCCGAGGTCCGCCGCGCCCACGATCGCTTCGCCCTCGACGGTGTCGAGGCCCGGCGCCTCCACCACCACCAGGTAGCCCGCCTCGACCAGGCCCGTCAGCACGTCGCGCACGCGGGCGGTGATCACCAGCTCCTGGCTGTGGGGCGACACCTCACCCGCGGGGAGCAGGCACAGCAGCGGCTCGCTGCTCGGCTGGAGCAGCTCGAGGACGTCGAGCCGCTCGTGCAGCAGCGCCTGCGCGAACCCGTCCTCCACAGCCAGCCCGGCCGCGGCGGCGCCATCGGTCTTGACTAGCACCACACTGTGGCCCGCCTTGGCGAACGACGCGGCGACCGCCTCGGCCACCCCGGGGTCGGACGGGGAGTGACCGGCGCCGGCGACGGCGACGATCGCGGGCCGCGGCTCCAGCGCGAGGATGGTGGCGCGCAGCCGGCGGACCGTGGCGTCGAAGGCCCGGCGGCGCTCGACCGCCCGGCGCCGACGCAGCAGGTGGCGTCGCACGGGCACCGCGGCGGCGACCGCCACGCCGAGCTCGCGCACCTCCGCGACGGAGCGGACCTTGCCGGAGGAGCGCTCGAGCACGAGCGCGAGCAGGCAGCCGACCACGAGTCCGGCCAGCAGCCCGATCACCGGCGCTGCGAACGTGGTCACGTTGGTGCTCGCCGTCGCCACCGTGGCCGGGGTGATCACCGAGTCGCCGGTGGACGCGGTGTCCTCCAGGGCGGTCTGCTGCGAGCGCAGGTTGACCAGCTCGTTGCGCAGCGCCGTGGCGAGGTGGGCCTGGAACGCCCGGTCGGAGCCGGTGCTGGTCAGCGCCGCCTCGCTGGCCGCGCGGAGGTCCGCCACGGCCTCGCGGATCCGGCTCTCGACCTGCTCCAGCCTGGCCTCGTTGACGGACTCCGCGCGGTCGGCCCGGTTCTTGAGGTAGGTCGCGGCGACGTCCTCGGCGGTCTGCTGGGCCGCGGCGCTGTTGGCCATGGTGACCACGATCTCGAGGATCTGGGTGTTCGGCGGCACGCTGATCGAGACCCGCCGGCCTAGTTCTTCCAGGTCGAGGCCCGCGCGCTCGGCGACGGGGCCGAGCACCTCGGCGGAGCGGGCGACTTGGGCCTCGGTCTCCAGGCTTGTCAGCTCGTCCTGGCGGACCGCGGACGGTGTGGGCACGAACGGGTTGCCGACGGCGGGGTTGATCAGCACGCGGGTGGTGCTGGTGTAGGCCGCGGGCAGGGAGAGGGCGTAGAGCAGGCCGGCGACGAGCCCGATCAGTGCGAACGCGCCGATCAGCGGGAGCCGGTGCTGCAGCGCCCGGGCGATCGGGCCGCGGGTGGGCGGGGCGGTGGTTTCAGTGGGCATCGTGGGTCCTGAGGGACGTTCGGGGAAGCGACGAGGCCTCCGCTGTGGGGATGTGGGCAGGGCGGGGCAATTCCCGCATCCGACGGCGTCCCGAGCGCGCCAGTCGGTCACGGGCTGCGCCGATGGCGCAGCCGCAGAGCAGGCCGAGCATGGCGCCCGACACCAGGGGGACCTCGGTGTCGGGGCGGTCGGCGGCGGAGGGTGGGATCGCGGGGCTGACCACCTCCCCCGGGTTGGCGCGGGCCTCCTCCAGTTGGCGGAGGGCGGTCTCGAGGAGGAAGACCTGGTCGGCGAGCTCGGCGGACTCCGTGGTCACGAGCTCGCCGTCCTGCTCCCGGCTCAGCACCCGGGTCTCGTACGCGACCAGGGTGCGCAGCTGGCGCTGCTGCCCCGGCCGCAGCGCGGCGAGGGCGGTACGGCGGCGCTGGATCAACGCCTTCGCTGCCGCGTTCGCGGCGTCGGCGGCGCGCTGGGGGCTGGAGCCGGCGATCCTGATGTGCAGGACGTGGCTGTTCGCCGAGGCCGTCACCGAGAGCGCGTCCGCCGCCTCGGCCTCGTCGACCCCCAGGGCGTCCGCGATGGCGCGGAGCACCTTGGGGCTGTTCAGCAGGTGCGCGTCGGTGTCGATGCTCACCTCCGGCGGGATCGTCTCCGTGGTCGGTGTGGTCACGTACACGGGGACCGGCGTCAGCGCCACCGACGCCCTCGCCGAGTAGTGCTCGGGGCTGCGCAGCGACCACAGCCAGCCCAGCGCCAGCCCGACCAGCATCCCCACCGCGATCCAGCGGGCGTGCCGGCGGAGGAACGCCGGGTAGTCGGCCAGGGCGGGCAGCCCCGGCGGGCTCACGTCAGCCATGCGGGCGTCCGTCCGATCATCGCGGCCAGCGCCTCGTCGTGGTCGGCGAAGTGGGCCCGCAGGCGGGACCGGGTCTCCTCCGGCATCGGCGAGCTCGGGCGCCCGTTCCACCGGTCGAACTTCTCCGGCATCGCCGCCGGCATCCCGAGGAAGTCGAGCAGGGCGCCGTACGTCGACTCCGGCTCGGTGAAGAAGGACTCGCTGTCGACGACGTGGAACTGCTCGGCCGGCAGGTAGCGCTGCATCCGCTGCAGCTGCTCGGCGTAGTGGCCGCGCCGGACGTACGCGTGGTGGCGGTGGCTGAAGCTCTGGACGTCCGGGTCCGCCTCCATCCGCTCGACGACGCCCTCGAGGCGCTGGTCCTCGAGGTCCAGGGCGTCCTCGAACGGCTCGGTCTCGTAGCCGCGGGCGAGCTCGTGCTTCCAGGCCGAGTACGCGCGCTCGACGGGATCGCGCAGCATCGCGACGATCTTCACGTCGGGGAGGTGGTGCGCGATGCGCTCCGGCGCGCACGGGTGGAACAGGTAGTAGCCGCTCGCCTCGAACGTCACGGGGTCGCCGTCGGTGCCCTTGACCCGCCGGCGCAGCACCGACGTGGTCGGGAAGTGGCCCTGGTACCAGGAGAACGGCCGGTCGTAGTTGACGTCGAAGTAGTTGACGCCCTTGTGGTAGTTCGCCGAGTGGATCAGCGGGTGCGACATCAGGGCGCGGAACAGCGACGTCGTACCGCAGCGCTGCGCCCCGACCATGATGAACGAGGGGAGCTGTCGGCGCTCCGCCGTCGCGGTGCCGAGGCGGACCGAGGCGCGGCGTCCGGCGATCTTGACCGGGCGGGGAAGGGAGGCGCGGACGCTCATGATGCTCCTTGGGGGTGGGGGGTGTCGGCGAGCCGCTCCAGCAGCGACAGCACCCAGTCGGTGCGCCGCCGCAGTGCCGGCGTGGCGCCGTGGCGGAGCGCGTCGAGGTAGCGCGACGCCATCTCGACGAGGTAGAGCCGCAGGACCAGGTCGTGGCGGTCGGCCGGGACGCCCATCGCCGCCAGCGACGCCGGCACCGAGCCGAGGAACCCCTCCTCCTGCCGGCGGTCCTCCTTGCTGCCCGGGCGAACGGCCTGCGCGACGAAGTGGAGCGCGTCGAAACCGACCGGCACCTGCGGGTCGTAGCGCTCCCAGTCCCACAGCTGCAGTTCGTCGCCCTTCATCCCCATGTTCCAGTGGCCCCAGTCGCCGTGCCAGCCGCCGAGGCGGACGTCGGTGGCGCCGTGGCCGCCGTGCACCTCCTGCACGACCGCGCGGAGCCGGGCCCGGCCGGGCCCCTCCGGGAGGGTGCGGGTGGAGCGCCGGATCCGGTCCCAGAAGCCGCTCTCCGCGAGCGGTGCGGCGACGGTCCCGCCGAGCTCGGCGACCTCCCGCATGGCGGCCTCCCGCACCGCGGCCGGGACCGGGCGGCGCGGGTCGGTCGGCAGCGGCGAGATCGCCATCACCGCCAGGCCAGCCCACGCGCCGTGGTGCAGCAGGCGCGGGAGCCGGAACGTCCGCGGTCCGAGGTCGGCGACGGCCGTGAGCGAGGCCGCCTCGCGCCCGACCAGCTGGGCGGTGAGGTCGTTGTGCCCGACCTTGGCGTAGGCCACTAGCGCCCCGTCGAGGCCGAAGACCTGCAGCACGGGCTTCTGGTTGACCCGGCGGGTGCCGAGCAGCACGCCCACGCGCACCTCGGTGCCGAGGCGCTCGCCGAGGTAGCGCTCGACCGAGTCAGCGCCCGGCCCCGCGGCGGGCACGCGCAGCACTGGCCAGCGGGCGAGGCCGAAGGCCCGCGACCGCACCGAGCGCTCGGCGAGGTCGCGCAGCGGCGCCACCAGGGCGCCCCTGCCGTTGCCGAGGCGCTGGAGCATCACCGAGGACGCCGGCACGTCGGCCGGCACCAGCAGGCGGGGCCGCCGGGCGTTCGGGAACAGGTACGCGTCGCGGTGGGCGACCCCGTCGCCGCCCCGGCCGCGGGCCGCCCCCCGCGTGACGCGGGGCTCGCCCCACGGCGCGGGCCACAGCAGCCGGGCCACGTCGGCGGCGTACGCCGAGGAGTCGGTCGCATCCTGCGTCACTGGGTTGCCTCCTCGGCGTCGGGGTCCCGCTCCGGCTCCACCGCGCGGCGGGCCATCAGGCCGACGGTGATCGCCACCGTGAACATCGCGGAGCCGAGGGAGTCGTAGACGAAGAAGCAGACCACGGCGATCAGCAGCACGGTGCAGGTCGCCACGTCGACCGGGTCGGGGCCGCGGGCGCGACCTAGGAACTGAAGCCCGAGGAAGGACAGGAAGAGTGCGGTGCCGACGAACCCGGTGGTCAGGATGAGCCGCCACAGGTAGCCCTGGGTGCCGAGCGGCGGCGCGGCGCACTGGTGGCAGTCGGCCGTCTCCCCGCCAGCGAGGGAGTTGAAGCTGCCCTGCATGGTGCGGGTGGTGCCGTAGCCGGCGATCGGCGAGCCGGAGGCGGTCGTACTGATCACCGTCTCCGCCGTGCTGGCGCGGCGGTCGTTGCTGTGCGGCGTCTCCAGGCGCAGGACCACCGTGTCGTAGAGAGGGGTGGAGACGAAGGCCAGGGCACCGACCACCGCCAGCGACCCCAGGGCCAGCACGGGGCGCTTGTGCCCGTTGAGCGCGAGCCGCACGGTCGCGTAGACGGCCGCGAGGATCGCGGCCAGCCACAGCCCGCGGTTGAGCGAGAAGGTGATCGGCAGGGCGGCCGCGATCAGCACCAGCGGCGCCGCCTTGCGGCGCCAGCCGGCGTCCTTGCCGAACCAGCTGAGGAAGAAGAACGGTGCATACAGCGCCAGGTTGTTGCCCCAGGCGTTGCTGTAGGGGAACGGCGCCTTCGGCCGTGCCTGCTCGTAGCCGAGGAAGTCGCTGCCGGCCGCCAGCGCCGGGTGGATCATCGAGTTGACGAAGTTGCTCGACGTCACGCTCCGGGGCAGCAGCAGCTCCATCGGCGAGGTGAGCTCGAAGGAGGGGAAGAAGACCGCGGCCACGCCGAAGGAGGCGGTGACGACGAACATCCAGCCGAGCAGCCGGACCACGCGCAGCGTGGGGACCAGGGTGGCGGTGTTGGTCACGTAGAGCATCGCGATCGTGATCGCGGCGTACCACATCGAGTAGACCCCGAAGTTCGCCACGCGGGTCCAGCCGCCGCCGGGGACCGTGCCCGGTGCCGTCGCCCACAGCAGGAGCACTCCGGCCAGCATCCAGCCCAGGAAGAGCAGCCACACGCCGAAGTGCCGGGGTGTCCGGAGCCGGCCCTGCCGGCGCAGGATCACCGCCATCCCGGCCGCAGCGATGAAGAAGATGACCTGGGACAGGCCGAGGAGCCACCACAGTGGGAAGCCCAGGCACAGCACCGACAGCGGCCACCCCGGGTCCAGGCGGCGGGGCGGAGCGGGGGCCAGCGAGGGAGGCAGCGTCATCGCGCTCCCCCCGGGGCGGGCGTCCGCGAGCGGTGGCCGACGTAGCCGTAGCCGATCAGCTGCGGGAGGGTGACCGCCGTGACGACGCGGCGGGCCGAGGCCGGCAGGGTCGTCCGCCAGGCGTCGTCGAGCTCGAGGTCGATCCGCCCGGTCACGAACCGGCTCCGGCTGCCGGCCACGCCGTGGCTGGCGCCGAGCAGCACGCTGCGGTCGCCGACGTGGGCGAGCCCCGCCGTACCGGTGCTCAGGTCGAGGTCGCGCAGCGCCTTCTCCAGGGTCGGCCGCGGCCGCGCGACGAGGTCCTCGTACCGCACCCGCGTCGCGTAGGGCGCCGCCGCGCCGAGGTAGCTGCACTCCAGCTGCAGCGCGGCCCAGAGCACCGCCAGCCGCTGCGGCCGGTAGGTGCCCATCGTGTCCCCGGTCTGCGACTGGGGCTTGAGGACCCCGGTCTTGGTCCACGAGCTGGCGACGCCGCGGGAGTCGCGGACCAGGTTGACGATCCGCAGGTCCAGGCCCGCGATCCGGCGCAGCGCGAAGAGCTGCGCGGCCGACTTGCTGGCGTCGACCACCACCTCGGCCCCGGAGACCTCGGCCACCGACCGGTAGAGCCGGTGGTAGACGTCGAGGTACTCGTCGAGCTCGCGCCTGTACTCGGCGGCGGCGAGCCCGGTGGCCATCCGACCGACGTGGCGCTGCCGGACCACCCGCGGCTGCAGGTGGGCCATCCGCGGGGCGACCTCGCTCCAGCCGCCGAACGCGTGGTCGCCCACCTTCGCCCAGAAGGGGCAGGCGGAGAACGGCTCGCCGCACCCGCACCGCTGGTCCTGGGCGGCGACGCGGGAGAACACCGCGTTCAGCTCGCCGGCGTTGACAGATCCGGGCACTGCTCCGAGCATGCGTTCGAGCAGGGTGCTACCCGATCGGCCCACCCCGGCGATGTAGACGATTTTCATCGCTAACCCCGGCTCTGCTTGATATCCCCGTTGTACCCGTCCCCGTCGAGCGGTACGACCGGACGCTAAGGCGGCGACGGCACCCGGCCGGCGACCGCCGAGACCGTCTACCGCATTTGAGGTAAGCCATGGAGGAGCCGTGTTGAGATCATCCGCGCGGACCAGACGCTCTCGCACGGCCGCTCTGGCCGGCATGCTCGTGTTCGGCGGCACGCTCGCCGCCTGCGGGGGGGACGAGGAGCCGCGCGCGGAGCCGACCCCGCAGGCGTCGTCGACCACGCCAGCGCAGGTCGACCCCGCCGCGGCGCTCTGGTTGACCTTCGACGAGTCGTCGGTCGACATCGAGGGCGAGACGATCTATCGGGACGCGGCGGGCAGCACGCGCGAGGGCCGCGTCGTGACCGCGCGCGGCGGCGAGGTCACCGAGGTCGACGGCGCCGACGGCGCGGGCGGCGCGGTGGCCTTCCCGCCGCCCTGCGACGGCGGCGCGTGCCCCCGCGCGCTGATCGAGGTCGGCGACGCGCCGGCCCTCGACCCGGGCGAGGAGCCGTTCTCCTTCGGGGTGAGCGTCTGGCTCGCCCCGGACGAGACCACCACCGGCTCCAACATCGTGCAGAAGGGCCGCTTCGGCACCGAGGGCGGGCAGTGGAAGCTCCAGGTCGACGACCTGGAGGGGACCCCCAGCTGCGTGGTCCGCTCTGGCGCCACGATGCTCAAGGTGCACTCGGACGTCTCGATCGCCGACTCGGCGTGGCACCGGGTGGTTTGCTCCCGCGACGCGGACGGCATCGGCATCGACGTCGACGGCGTCGTCGAGCGCACCGAGGGCGCGACCGGCGAGGTGTCCAGCGAGTATCCGATCCGGATCGGCAGTCCCGGGGTGCACCCGACCGACGACCAGTTCCACGGCCGCGTCGACGACGTCTTCCTACTGGTGGGGGAGTGACTCCTAGGGCGTGGCCGGGGAGACCTGGTCGACCCGGGCCACCCAGCCCGAGCCGAGGAGCGAGGCGAAGGTGCGCTCGCTCTGCCCCACCAGCTCCATCTCGCCGTCGTCGACGTTGACCGTGGAGTTGAAGTAGGACATCGCCACCACGCCGAGCGAGCGCGCGTCCTCGGCGGCCGCCCGGATCCAGGCGGCGGCCCGCCCGGGGTCCTCCGGGTCCTGGCGGCAGCCGTACTCGCCGATCACGATCGGGCGGTCGCCCACCCACGGCATCGCGTCCTCGAGCTTGCTGGCGAAGCTGCGCCACATCCGGCCGTTCGTCGGCGACCAGGGGTTGTAGACGTCGATCCCGAACACGGCGGCCTCGGGGACGTCCCACGCCGACGGGTCGTTCCCCGGCTGCAGGGGATTGAACGTCCAGGACTGCAGTACCGGCGCGATGGTGACCAGCGGCGCCAGGTCGGCCGCCCGCGCGATCGCGTGGCGCTGCAGGGCGACCCAGTCCGCCGCCTCCATGCCGCTCCCGCCGGCGTCGTTCTCCGGCTCGTGGTGCAGGGTCAGCAGCACCGGTCCGTCGAGCTCGCCCACCGAGCGCAGCACGCCGTCCAGCCACCGCGCCCCGGGGCCGCCGGTGCTGTCGCGCCAGGTCCCCGGTGGCTTGATCGAGACGTGCGGCAGCCGGTCGTTGGCCAGGTCGTCGCGGCACTGTCCGGTCAGGCGTTGGACCTCCCCGGCCACCGGCACGAAGTAGGAGCGGTGGACCGACAGCGTCGCGCCCAGTTGCTCCTCCCACCCGGTGACCGAGCGGTAGTGCGGCACGGTCGCGCCGAAGTAGAGGTGGCCGGCGCGCGGGGCGCCGGGGAACGCCGTCTGCTGTCCGGAGCGCGATCCGCGACCGACGGTGCGGCTCCGCCGGGGGGCGGTCTCGGTGGTGGGCGGGGCGTCACCTTCCTCGCCGACGCAGGCGGAGGTCGCCGCCGCCGCGAGGACGGCAGCGGCCGTTCCCATCAGGCGGCGGCGGTGGATCAGCATGGCCAGACGATAAGTCTGCCTCCCGCACGACACACGCGCCCTAGACCGCGCCCGATCTCCGGATACTCAATTCTGATGACAGTGTCTCCGCGGCCGTCGGGTGGCTTCGACGCGCATGGAAATCTGACGTGGCCATGCTGGAAACGAATGACCCCACCCCATCAGCCTGTGGAGCGCCGGACACGTCCCGGGGCGCCACGGCGGGTCGGCCTGTCCTCCTGGTCAGCTCCCAGGGCGGTCACCTCGCGCACCTGCTGGCGCTGCGCTCGTGGTGGGAGCGTCAGGACCGGGTCTGGGTGTGCCCGGAGACGCCGGACGTGATCGACCGCCTCGACGGCGAGAGGGTGATCCCCTCCCACTGGCCGACGACCCGCAACGCGACGAACCTCGTCCGCAACGGCCTGCTGGCCCGCCGGGTGCTCCGCCGGGTGCGACCCGCAGTGGTCGTCAGCTCCGGTGCGGGCGTCGCGGTCCCGTTCTTCGTGTACGCCAGGGCCATGGGCATCCCGACCGTCTTCATCGAGGTCTACGACCGCGTGGACACGCCGACGCTCACCGGGCGCCTCTGCGGTCCCTTCACCACCCGGCGCCTGGTTCAGTGGCCGAGCCAGCTCGAGCTCTACCCCGACGCCCACCTCGTGGGGCCGTTGCTGTGAGTCCCATGGTCCTGGTGCTGGTGGGAACCGACCACCACCCCTTCGAACGCCTGGTGGACTGGGCTGACGCGCTCGCTTCCCTGCACCCCGAGCTGCGGGTCGTCGTGCAGCACGGAGCCACGCGCCCGCCGCGCACGGCCGAGGGGCATGCGAACATCGGCTATCGGGAGCTGAATGCGCTCCTGTCGGAGTCATCCGTGGTGGTCTGCCACGGCGGGCCCGGCGTGATCACCGAGGCCCGTGAGGCCGGCCACGTCCCGCTCTGCGTCCCGCGCGACCCGGCGCACGGAGAGCACGTCGATGGGCACCAGCTCCGGTTCGCGGCGGTCGTCGGAGCCGCGGGCGTGGTCCGCGACATCCGCTCGTTCGACCACCTCACCGAGGAGGTCGAACGTTCCCTGGCGCGGCCTGGGCGGCCGGTCGGCAGCGTGACGCACGGCGACGCGCGAGAGGTCGCGCGATCGCGGGTCGCGGCGGAGCTCGACGAGGTCATCGCGCGGGGTCGCGAGCCGCGGCGGCGCCGGGTCCGACGCGCCAGCGCCCGTGCGCAGGTCGAGGCCGGCTGAGGTGGCACCCGGTCAGCCGCGGACACGGACCACGGTGGTCTACCTCGGCGGCTTCGGCCGCTCCGGATCCACTCTGGTCGAGCGCGTGCTGGGCACCGCGCCGGGCTGGGTCAACATCGGCGAGCTGGTCGACCTCGCCCGGTCGGTCGCCCCGGCCGACGAGCTATGCGGCTGCGGCGTACCGTTCTCGGCCTGCCCGGTCTGGCAGCAGGTCGGCGAGGTCGCGTTCGGCGGGTGGGACGCCGGCGTGCTCGAGCGGCTCGCCGGGCTGCAGCGCGCCGCCACCCGGCAGCGGCACCTGCCCGCGATGATCGCCGGGCGGCGCCGCCCCTCGCGGCCGCTCACCGAGATGCGCGAGGCGTTCGCCCGGATCTACCACGCCGTCGCCGAGGTGACCGACGCCCGCGTCGTCGTCGACGCGTCGAAGGGGCCGGCCTTCGGCTACGCCCTGGCCGGCGCCCCCGGCGTCGACCTGCGGATGCTCAACGTGATCCGCGACCCCCGAGCGGTGGCGTGGTCGTGGAGCCGGCAGGTCGAGCGGCCGCACGCGGCCGCCGCGGGCGCGGCCGGCGGCGATGAGATGTGGCGGATCCCGGCCTCCCGCTCCGCCGTGCAGTGGGCGGCCCTGCAGGTCGAGGTCGAGGCGATCGGCGCCGTCGGCGGGATCGGCACCGCGCGCCTGCGCTACGAGGACTTCATCGACGACCCCGTCGCCACGCTCGTGGCGGCGACCGCCGACGCCGGGGCCCCGCTCACCGCGGGCGAGCTCCCCCCGATGGACGGCGGACTCGTCGAGCTGGGGCCCAGCCACGGGCTCTCCGGCAACCCGGGCCGGTTCCGGTCCGGGACCATCGAGCTCCGGGCCGACGACCGCTGGGTCGCCCGGATGCCGGCGGCCGACCGGCGCACGGTCACCGCCGTGACCTGGCCCCTGCTCAAGGCCTACCGCTACCCGGCCGGCGCGGGCACCGCCCCCGCCGACCCCCACCTCCCCGAGACGAGGAGCTGACCGTGACCGTGGACCGAGCCGTCGAACCGGAAGCCGTGGAGCCGGCACCGGCGCTGCCCCTGGTGAGCGTGGTGATCCCGACGCGGGGCCGCCGCGCGCTGCTCGCCGAGACACTGGCGACCATCACCGCCCAGGACTACGAGGGCGACCTGGAGATCATCGTGGTCCACGACCGCGAGGAGCCCGACCCGACCCTGGCCGAGCTCGCCGTGCCGGGGCGCAGCATCACCTCGGTCGTGAACACCCGCACCCCCGGGCTGTGCGGCGCCCGCAACACCGGCCTCCTCGCCTCGCACGGCGCCTACGTCGCCAGCTGCGACGACGACGACCTGTGGCACCCGGCGAAGGTTCGGATGCAGGTCGAGCGGCTCGAGTCCGACCCCGAGCTGCTCGCCGTCGGCGCGGGCATCCGGCTGCTGATGGGCGACCAGGACGACGTCGAGTGGCCCGCGCGGGAGCCGGTGGTGAGCCACGAGCGGCTGCTGCAGAACCGGGTGAAGGAGCTGCACAGCTCGACGCTGATGATGCGTCGGAGCGCCTTCGACGTCGCCGGGCTGTACGACGAGGAGCTCCCGTTCGGGTACGCCGAGGACTACGACTGGATCCTTCGTGCCACGAGCGTCGGCTCGGTCGGAGCGGTCGAGGACGTGCTGGCCGACATCCGCAAGGACGTCCAGTCCTGGTTCCGCGACCGTTCGCTCAACACCGCCACGGCGCTGGAGTACCTGCTGGAGAAGCACCCCGACTTCGCCGACCGGCGCAAGGGCCACGCCCGGATCCTCGGGCAGATCGCCTACGCCCGCGCGGCCGGCGGGCAGCGCGGCCAGGGCGCCCGGCTCGCCGGGCGGGCGCTGACCCGCTACCCGGCCTCCCCGCACGCCTGGCTCGCGCTGGCGGTCGCCGGCCCCGGCATCCCGCCCGAGAAGATGCTCCGGATGGCCCGCCGCGCCGGACGGGGGCTCTCGTGACCCGTACCCCGAACTTCCTCTACGTCGGGCCCGACAAGGCCGGCTCGTCGTGGCTGCACGAGGTGCTGCTCAAGCACCCCGACGTCTACCTCACCCCGGCGAAGGACCTCTACTTCTTCGACCGCTACTTCGACCGCGGCCTGCCCTGGTACCTCTCGCAGTTCCGCGACGCGGGCGAGGAGAAGGTGGTCGGCGAGGTCTGCCAGGACTACCTGTTCCACCCCGAGGCGGCCAAGCGGATCCACGCCAGCCTCGGCCAGGTCAAGGTGATGGTCTCCCTGCGCGACCCGGTGGAGCGGGCCTGGTCGTCCTGGCTGTACGGGCGCAAGCACGGCGTCTTCGCCGAGACCTTCGGCGAGGCGCTGGCGGAGTCGCCCGAGCTGCTGGAGCACGGGCGCTACGCGACCGGCCTGGGCCGCTTCCTCGACCTGTTCCCGCGCGAGTCGATCCACATCGCGCTCTTCGACGACCTGGTCGCCGACCCGCAGGCCTACCTGGACGCGGTCACGGACTTCCTCGAGGTCGACCGGATGCCGCTGGACCCCGAGGACCTCGAGGCGCGGCTGCCGGCGGCCAAGGCGCGCTCGATCAGGATCGCCTCCGCGGTGCGCCGCGGCGCGGACTGGGTCCGCGAGCACGACGGCGCCCGGATCGTCGGCTACGTCAAGCGCTCGCCCCTGGTGCACCGGGTGCTCTACAAGGAGATCGACAAGCAGCAGACCCGGCCCGACGCGGCCGACGTCGCGGCGGTGCGCGCGGCCCTGGGGTCCGAGGTGGACGCGCTCGACCGCGACTTCGGACTGACCCTGCGCGAGTCCTGGGGCTGGTAGGCCGGCCCCGGGCATCGCCCGGGACCGGCCACGGGTCGGGGGCTCAGGGGGTCGAGGAGGCCACCTGGTCGCCCCAGGCGGCGCGAGCGCCCGAGTCGCCGACGCGGTAGACCTGCACGCTGGTCGCCACGGCCGCCACCAGCGCCAGCGCGGCCACGACCCGGGTCGCGGTGGAGCGGGTGGCCACGGTCCCGGCGCCGCGCGATCGCCCGCGCCGGTCGAACCAGACCAGCGCGGCGGCGAGGACCAGGAGGGGCACCGCGAACCACGCCAGCTGCTCGCCGAGCGCGGCGTGCTGGCCGGGGTCGCCGACGTGCTCCTCCAGCGCCTCCCCGCTGGAGGTGGCGACCGGGAGCAGTGCGGTGGCCAGCGCGGCACAGGCCACCACCAGCAGGCCGTAGCGGGCGCGCCAGGACGGCTTGAGCGCGATCGCGATCGTGCCCAGGCAGGCCAGGGGGAGCAGCACGACGACGGCGTGCACGACGAGCGGGTGCACGGGCAGGCCGTTGATGAGGTCGAACACGGACGGGTCTCCTGTCGGTGAGGGAGCGCGGCGCGGGTGCGCCGTCAGCGGACGGTGTGGCTCGGTGCGGTGTGGCTCGGTGCGGTGTGGCTCGGTGCGGGGTGCGGGGCGGGGCGCGGCGCGGAGCGCTCCAGGCGCAGCGCCAGCGCCGGGCACGCGGCGACCGCGCGCCGGGCGTGCGGCAGCAGGTGCTCGGGGACCTCGCGGCGCCGGAACACCGGGAAGCCGCGGTCGTCGAGCCAGATCGACTCGGGCAGCAGCAGCGCGCACAGCCCGTGGCCGTCGCAGCGCGTCCAGTCGATCTGCAGGTCCATGCCGGTGCTCGTCCCGGTGCTCGTCCCGGTGCTCGTCCCGGTGCTCATGCCGCCGCCCTCCGGATCCCGGCCGGCAGCGCCCCCAGCAGCGGCCGGCCGCAGTGGCCGTGCGTGCGGTGCGTCGCGATCTCGTCCTCGAGGACCGGCAGCGCCGTCGCCACGAACCGGGCCGCGCCGTCGGGGTGCGCGCAGGCGCCCCGGCCGGGCAGCAGGCCGGCCCGGCGTCGTACCTCCTCGGTGGTGGCGCGGCCCGACGCCAGCCGGTGCAGCGTGTCGGTCAGGGCGGGGAGGCCGAAGAAGCAGGGCCCGCACTGGCCGGCCGACTCCGACGCCAGCCAGCCCGCGACCGTGGCGACCTCGCCGAGGGCGCAGGTCCCGCCGGGCAGCCGGGCCAGCACGCCGGCGTTGAGCGGCACCCCGGCCGCCCGCAGCGCGGGCCGGTCGAGGGTCAGCTCGCCGGGCCGGTCGATCCACGTGCCGTGGTAGCCGCCGACGAGCAGCGGCCCCGGCTCGGGCCCGACGAGGGCGGACAGCGGCAGGCCGGTCGGCACCTCGACCACCCCGCGGTGCGGGACGTCGCCGAGCAGGGTGAGCAGGGTGGTCCCGGGCTCCCCGGACGCGCCGACCGTGCCGTACTCCTCCGGTCCCAGCGCCAGCACGAGCGCGACGTGGGCGAAGGTCTCGACGTTGGACGCGAACGTGGGCTGCCCGCCGATGCCGTGCTCGGTGGGCAGCACCCGCCGGCCGGGCGGGACCGCCGGCCCGCCCGAGAGCGCGCGGCTCACAGCGCGGACCTCGCCGCCGACGTACCCGTGGTCGTGGGGGACCAGCCGCACCCGGCGCGCGTCGGTGCGCTCCCGGACCGCGGCGGCCATCGAGGAGAAGGCGCTCGGGTCCTCGATCACGACGGTGACCCGCTCGGTCTCCAGCGCGTGCGCCACCGTGAGGGCGCCGTCCAGGACCAGGTGCGGCGCCAGGTACATCAGCGTCCGGTCCTTGTGGCTGGCCGGCTCGCCCTCGGAGCCGTTGACCAGGACGTGGCCGCGGCGGCCGACCGGCATCGCGCGCAGCTTCGTGGCGACGGGGAAGGCGGCGCCACCGCGGCCGAGCAGCCCCACCGCCTCCAGCGCGGCGGCGAGGTGGTGCGCGTCGGCCCGGCGCGGTACGCCGTGCAGCGCGCGGTGCCGGGCGAGGTCGACCCGTCCCGAGGTGGTGCCGGCCAGCAGGCGCGCCGTGCCCCAGGCGGTGGCGGGCATGATCCCGGCGGGGAGCGGGCCGTGGGTGGGTTCTGCGGTGGCGGTCATCGGGGTCCTCCGAGCGATGCGGGCTGGCGGGTCTGGTGGGTCCGGTTGAGGCGGCGCGGCGTCGGCCACAACGCCTACCTCTGCCGGGTCGCGCCGCCGCGCGTGGCCGCGGTGATCAACGTCGGGACCGCCCACATCGGCGAGTTCGGCAGCCGGGAGGCGATCGCCCGCGCCAAGGGCGA